>DOJA01000154.1:10604-11865 GCA_003511945.1 Phycisphaerales bacterium
CTTCTCGGTGGGACGGGCGGCCCGCCCGTCTCTCCCGTCGCCCTCAGCGCACGCTCCCCGCGCCGTCCGGAACGATCAGCGTCGCGAACACCGGCCGGTGATCCGACCCGTGCGCGGCTCCGACCCACGCCCGTTCGCACCACACACCCCCGCGGTGCAGCACCCGGTCGATCCGGAACCCCGGCAGGTGACGCAACATCGAGACCGCGGGCCAGGTGAACCCCAGCCCGCCCCCCCGGGACGCGAAGGCATCACGCATGCCCAGGCCGCGGAACGCGTCGCCCGTCTGCGAGTTGGGCGTCGCGTTGAAGTCCCCAGCCAGGATCACCGGCCCCTGCGTGCGCTCCAGCCACTGGCGGCACCACACCACATCCGCCCGGTGCTGGCGGAAATATTCCACCCCCAGCGCGATCCGCAGGTGCAGCGAGAGCAGCGTCACCTCCCGCCCGCCGATCATCGCTGTCGCAGCGGTGTACCTCGGCCCGGGCGGATGCACCCCGGTTCGCGCGCTGTCGAGCGGAATCTTCGAGTAGATCGCCGTCTCGTGACCCCAGCCCTCTTCGGGCGGCAAGGCCCGGAACGGGTACTCAGCGCCCAGGGCCGCGCTCAGCACCTCGTGGGCCCGCCGGTCGTACTCCTGCCAGAAGATGATGTCCGGCTTCTCCGCCCGCACCTGATCGAGCACCCGCGCGACATCAGGGTGCCGATAGAACAGGTTCGCCGTCATCACCGTAATGCGAGTGCCCGTCGGACCCGTTCCGCTCTCCGGCGCCATGTTCGCCACCGGCGACCCGAACCCCATCAGCACCGCGGGCATCGCAACGACCGCGGCACGCGGGCGCCGGATCACCACCAGCCCAGCCGCCAGCGCCGCGGCCCCGATCGCGATGTGCAGCGACAGTGTGCGCACGATGAACGCCCCGTACGCCGTCGCAACCCAGACCGTCGACTGATCCTGCCACCGCGCCGGCCACAGCCACCCGAACAGCGTCACCGCCAGCAACCCGGCGACGATCACCCACGCCGCGCCCCCGACGAGCCGATCGCACCAACCCTTCATCCTGCCCCGAGCGCGCAACGAGACCTCCCGCATGACCCGGAACCAACCGCACACGCAATCAGGCATCCATCAGGCCCGCGCGGCCCGCCGTCCTACGCCGCCCCCACCCGCCCGGTTCGACCACGGCAGGTGGCGCCCCTCCCAAGGCCGCGTTCCATGGCCAAGCGAAGCTTGGCGATGTCCCAACCACCCCCACCCCCA
>DOJA01000266.1:0-12592 GCA_003511945.1 Phycisphaerales bacterium
GGGGGCCGGGGGGCGAACCTGAAAGGAGCAGCGCCGTGAAGAATGCCGTCGCGGTCTGGATCGATCACACGCAGGCCAAGGTCATTGCGGTCGCGCCGGAGCGAGCTGAGATTGTGCGCACGATCGAGTCCGGCGTGATCCCTCACCACAAGGGCGAGCACGAGGGGCACCCGCGGATCGGCCCCGGGCACGAGCACATCGCCGGGCCGGCGGGGCACGATGACCGCTACCGCCATCAGCAGTTGGAGAAGTTCTACGACGCGGTCCTGAAGGCGATCGGAACGCCCGACCGTCTGGCCATCTTCGGCCCGGACGGCGCGCGGGGGGAGTTCGAGCGCACGGTCCGCGCCCAGCCGGCACTCGCCCCGCACCTGAAGGGCGTCATCCCGCTGGGCCGGGAGACCGACGCGCAGTTGATCGCCGAAGCGCGCGCCTTCTTCGGCGTCCCCGCGGGGCGGATGGGGCCTTCGCGGCACGCGCCGTGAGTCGTCCGACGGCCAGTGCGCGCGCACCGCGTCATCGCTACTGATGACGACTCGGCGCGCGACCGTCAATCCGGCAAGGTGGGTGTCCGCCCGGGGAGCCACGAGCGGACGGGAGCCCGGTTTACAGGCCGAGAACCATTGACACCCCCCCGTTCGGGCGTCACAATAACGATGGAGAGTCCAAGAACCGTCGGGCCATCAACGCCCTGACGGACCCCGCACTCGTGGGCGGGCTCGCAACGGGAGAAGGCGGGGCTGTGCAAGCCCCGTGAATGCACAGAAGGAGCGTGAGTGATGAATCGGTGCGTGTTGCTGGGCGTGATGGTGGTCGCGGGCTCGGCTTCGTCCGCGCTGGCGGGCGGGGATTTCCTCGTCCGGCGCGCGTCCGCGGTGGACCTGTTCGTCGGGGGCACCAGCCGGTCGACGGGCCTGCAGTTCAACGGCGGCGGACCGACCAGCATCGAGACCGGCACCTTCAATCTCGAGAAGAGCGCCGACGGCGGGATGACCTACGAGTCGTTCCACACCTACTGCGTCGAGGTCGGCAAGCCGGCGCCGCCGGTCATGCCCATCGCCTACGACATCCGCCCGCTGAGCGACAAGTTCAGCGCGTCGGAGACGACCGCCCTGCGGATCATCTGGGACAACGCCTTCGATCTGTCGGACAACAACGCGATCAACGCCGCCGCGTTCCAGGCGATCGTGTGGGAGTTCGCGCAGGACGACTCCTTCAACCTGGTCCCCGGGCTCGGCCAGCAGTTCAATCTGGCCCAGGCCGAGAACGCGGTGCGCGACCTCGCGAACCTGTGGTTCGCCAATGTCGGCAACGCCACCTGGACCACCGAAGCCAACCTCATCCTGCTGGCCAGCAACGAACTCGCCCCCGGCTCGCAGCTCGACTATCAGGACCTGCTGATGGAGATGCCGCGGGAGATCATCCCGCTGCCCACCGCGGGGCTGATGGCCTCGGTGGGGCTGCTTGGATTGGCCTCCGTCCGTCGTCGGACCAAGTAAGCCCTCCGGTTCGGACAATCAACGATCTACTGAAGCCGCCCGCGCTCGCCGCGGGCGGACTTCTTTTCTCCGGCGCACCGGCGGGTCCGAGAGCGCAAAGAGCGATCGGGACTGGGTCCGGAAGCGCGAGGGGCGGTTCAAATCTCGACCGCTCCCGCGTGCAAGTGCTTGCCCGAAGCCGACTTGAGGGCAAACTCCCCTCGTTCGTCGGTCCGTTTCATCTAAGTCGTTGATTGGCAACAGGTTATCGAGACATTCCGAGGGCGCGCCCCCGGAGAACCCAGGCGGACGCCCGAGCGCGATCCGTGCGCGCTCATCCGGAGCCACACCCAGTGCAGGGAGAGATCAAGTCATGAAGACCGCACGCATCGCAGCCATCGTCGGCGCATCGCTGGGCCTCGCGGCCGGGGCCAGCGCGCAGAACCTGAGCGAGGGCTTCGACAATATCGGCGCCCTGCCCGGCCAGGGCTGGGCCTTCCGGAACAACAGCGATTCACCCGCCAACGGGTACTTCCAGGGCAACACCAGCGTGTTCGCGGCGCACTCCGGTCCGGCGAACTCGTACCTTGGCGCCAACTTCGAGAGCACCGGGGCTCCCGTCGGCACGATCAGCAACTGGGCGATGACCCCCGCACGCACCTACCAGAACGGGGACGCGATCTCGTTCTACACCCGCACCGTGTCTCAGCCGTTCTTCCCCGATCGGCTGGAGGTCCGGCTGAGCACGAACGGCGCGAGCACCGATGTCGGCATGACCTCAACCAGCGTCGGCGATTTCACCACGCTGCTCCTCACCATCAACCCGGTGCTGTCCCTGGCGGGCTACCCCACTGACTGGATGCAGTTCCAGATCAACATCAGCGGCCTGGGCGGCCCGGTGGTCGGGCGACTGGCGTTCCGATACTTCGTCACCTTTGCCGGATTCGCCGGCACGAACAGCGACTACATCGGCATCGACTCGCTCGACATCCGCGGGCAGTCACAGATCATCCCGCTCCCGACGGCGGGGGCGATGGGGCTCGCGGGCTTCGGATTCATCGCCACCCGGCGCCGCCGCGCGGGTTGAACGGCTCCTGACTCCCTCTCTCGTGGCTGCGGCGCACACACACCAGCACCCCCCGGGACCCCTGCCCGGGGGGTGTTGCATTCGAACACTTCCTCCGCACGCTCCGCGCGCGGAGGAAGTGAGAGGGGCTCAAGCAGGGGACGAACTCCGTCAGTCGTTCCAGCCATCGTGGCGCGAGCGGTTGCGGGGCTCGGGGGTGACGGCGATATCGAGGCGCTGGCCCTCGCGCAGGACGGTGAGGGTGAGGGGATCGCCATCGGGCGTGCCGCGGATGGCGCGGCGGAACTCGCGCTCGGAGGCGTCGTCATCGCCGTTGACCGCGACGATCACATCGAAGCGGCGGAGCCCCGCGCGCTCGGCGGGAGTGCCTCCGATGATGCTGGTGATGAGCGTGGAGTTGTTGCGGTCGATCCCGAGCTGGGAAGCGGTCGACCCGGGGACGCTGTCGGAATAGACGCCGATCCACGGTCGGGAGGGCCGGTCGTGCTCGTCCCAGGAGTGCTCCGACCAGCCGCGGTCGCCGGTGACGATGATGCAGCCGCTCGAGAGGGCCAACGCCGTGCCGAGCGCCCCGGCCAGGGCCAGACGCTCGATTGATCCGTGGATGTTCATGTCCGCACGCTCCTGTAAAGCCCGGGGGGGTCCCGCGAGCGCGGGACGCCTTCTTCGCCTTCTACGGAGCGAGGCGTGCGGCGTTTCAGGTCGATCGGGCCAGGTCGTTCACCAGGGCCGCCAGGGCCTTGACATCCTTGGACTCCAGCACCCTGCGGACGCGGACATCGCCCGCCTCCGCCTTGACGAGCGCCTTCTCGACCCGTGTCCACAGCGCGGCGGACTTCTTGTTGTCCCCAGCGCAGAGGTAGAGTTCAGAGACCAGTTCTCCCAGTTTGGTGAGGGAGATGGTGTCCAGGTGTTCGTAGTAGCGGTTGATGATCTTCCGCTGGTGGTGGGTGTACTCGCGTCCGGAGGCCATGGGGGCATGTTACGGCGTTGGGGGCGGGTGCCGGGGCCCGACCAAAGGTCGTGCCCCGTGGCTCGCGAGCATGAAGCAGGGGGCGCGCGGGGGACCGCGTACCCCGGCACCCGTTTCGGTGCATGTCCGCGCCCCTGCAGCCGTGCTACGGCGTGGGTGGCGTGTCGCTCGCGGGCTTGAGGTCGATGGAGGCGGAGTTGATGCAGTAGCGGAGCCCGGTCTTGTCGGCGGGGCCGTCGTCGAAGACATGGCCCAGGTGCCCGCCGCAGCGGGCGCAGGTCACCTCGGTGCGGACCATGCCGAAGGAAGTGTCGCGGTGCTCTTCGATGGCGCCGGGGTTGGCCTTGTCGTAGAAGGAGGGCCAGCCGCAGTGGGAGTCGAACTTGGTGTCGCTGGTGAAGAGGACCAGGCCGCAGCCGGCGCAGGTGTAGGCGCCGGGGGTGGTGGTGTCCCAGTACTTTCCGGTGAACGCGCGCTCGGTGCCCTTCTTGCGGAGGATGGCGAACTGTTCAGCGGTGAGGCGCTGACGCCACTGCTCGTCGGTCAGGTTGACCTTGGCGTTCGGGTCCACGGGGAGTTCCTGAGTGGATGAAGCGGCGGACCGCGGCGCCGGGAGGGCGGCGCCGGGACGGGAGGACGACTGCGGCTCGACCGTGCTCGAGCGCTCACAGCCGGCAAGGGCGAGCACGCCGGCGATGACGCACGCGCCCGCGCGGACCATCCGCAGCGGGGATCGGCCGGAGAAGACAGCGCTCGGTTCATTCATCCCTCACCGAACCAGGATGGTACCTGGGCTATTCCCCCCCGGGATGAGCGGTCAGGTCCAGCCGGTCGCCCAGGGTCAGGATGAAGAGCCGGATCTCGTCGCGCACGCGCCGGTAGTGGGGGAGGGCTTCCTCTTCCGTGCGTGCGCTGGCCGCCAGGCGGGGCGGATCCTCGAAACCGACATGCACGACGCGCGTCGCGCCGGGGAAGACCGGGCACGCCTCGTGGGCCTCGTGGCAGACCGTCACGACCAGATCGGGCGGGTGGTCGATGAACTCGTCGATCGACTTGGAGCGCTGCCCGGAGATGTCGACGCCCGATTCGCGCATGACGCGCACCGCCAGCGGGTTGAGCGTGCCCGGGTGCGTGCCGGCGCTGAGCGGCTCGACGCGGTCGGGGATCAGCGTCCGCGCCCACCCCTCGGCCATCTGGCTGCGGCAGGAGTTCCCGGTACACAGGAAGAGGAGGCGCACACGGGGCGGACGAGCGGCGGGCGGCATCCGCGTATGGTACGCGCGACCCACGGAGCCACCGCGTGACCGGCGTCAGCGTGTTCATGATCGTCGCCATCTTCCTGCTCATGGACGCTCTCATCGTGTTCATCGCCATGCCCGCGCTGCTGCGATCGGCGTAGAGCCCGCTGGCGGGCCGGTTCCCGGGCGTCGCGCCCGCGCCCGGCGCGGTCCGGCGCGAGTTCCAGTCGTTCAGCGTGGGCATGGTCAACATGGGGTGGGGGTTCCATGTCGAGGTCGACGACGGGCACCTGCACCTGTTCCCTTCGGGGGTCTCGCGCTGGTGCGGGCTCGGCCCCGCGAGCGTGCCGTGGGAGCGCGTGGAGTGGATCGGGCCGGCGCCGTTCAGGCGGGCGCGGGTGCGCATCGGCGCCACGACCCTCCGCGGGCCGGCGTGGTGCCTGTCGCTGGCGGAGCGTCAGGACGACGCGGGCGAGCGGAGCACGACGAGGTCGTGATGCTTCGCGAGGGCGCGCTCGAGGTACGCCGCGATCCCGAGGCCGCGCGTCCACCGGGAGCGGACGAAGTGTTCCGTGACGAATGTGGTGCGGTAGTAGTCCTTGCCGGTGTATGGCTCGAAGAAGTGCGCCCCGACCGAGGGCTCATCGACGCGCCCCCCGGCGGCGAGGGCGGGGCCGAGGTGGGGTGGGCAGGCCGAGGGACCGTGGACGGAGACGATCGCCAGCCCGCCCGGGCGCAGGAGTCGTCGGAGTTCGTCGAGCCAGAGCAGTTCGAAGCGTTCGTCGAGGTGGGTGAAGATCGAGACGCCGACGATGAGGTCGAACGAGGCGTCGTCGTACGGGCTGGGCGGGCTGGGGCTGATGACGCGGAAGTCCTGCCGGGGGTAGGCGCGGCGCATCCAGTCGATGGCCTCGCGGTCGATGTCGCAGCCGAGCAGGCGGTCGGGGGCGATCCAGCGCGAGAGGAACCGCGAGAGTCGGCCGCAGCCGCAGCCCCAGTCGAGCACGCGCGCGAACGACCCGATGGGCGCAAACCGCTCGGCGGCGGCGCGGATGTCCCGGGCGCAACGCCACCCGGTGTCGCGGAACCCCGGCGCTTCGTGGCTGCCGTGGACGCGAAGCCGCAGGGGCGCCGGGGGCAGGAGGGGATCGGTGGCGAGGGCTCGGTCGTCCTTGAGCAGGAAGGCGGCCCGGTCGATCACGGCGCCGTCGTCGCTGAGGCGCGAGAACTCGACGGCCGATTCGTTGGCGATGACCGATGCCTCGCGGCTGAGGCGGAGGCGAATGTCGAACGAGAGGCGCAGCGCGGTGGCCGTGACGCCCGGGGAGTCGCTGTCTTCTGCGATGAAGGCGGCGGGCTCGGGATGCGCTGGCGCGTCGAGGAGCGTCGCTCGCAGGGTGACGCGCGCGAGGCCCTCACCGGGCTCAACCCAGCCGCGGAGGCGCAGCGAGCCCGCGTCGACGGTCCAGCCATCGAGCGACATCCGCACTGGAACCTCCTTCGCTGAGCGGCGAGGGAGTGGTTCCGCCTCGCTGTCAGGGCTGCTTGGGCTCTTCCTCTTTCGGTTCTTCCTTGGCGGGCTCTTCCTTCTTCGCGGGCTCTTCCTTCTTGGCTGGGGCTTCGTCCTTCTTCTTGCCGCCGCCCAGCAGCCCGCCCAGACCCTTGTTCAGCGCCTCCTCGGCCTTCTTGGCGGCGTCCTCGGCGGCCTTGCCCGCCTCGTCGGCGACCTTCTTGGTGGCATCCTCGACCGCCTTCGTCGCCTGCTCGCCCAGTTGCTGCACGGCGCCCTGGGCCTTGGACATCACCTCCATCTGGAGCCCTTCGAGGTTGCCCAGGTTGGCGAGCGAGCCCTGAAGGTCGCCCAGGATGTCGTCGGGGATCAGCCCGCCGCCGTTCTTCACGGCCGCGCCGAGGATGGCCTCGACGATGATCGACGCGAGCTGGTCAATGGTCACCCCCGTCCCCTTCACCCCCGTGCCGGTCTGGCCGACGCCCTTGAGGTGGATCTCGTCGATCGGGATCGTCACGCGGGTGGCGTCGCCCAGCACGGCCCCCGCGGGGCCATCCAGCCCGAGCATGTCGAGCGTGACGGTGATCTTGCGGACGAGCAGGTCGTCGATGATGAACTTCTTGCCGGAGCCCTGGGAGGGCTGGGGCTTGGGGGCGGGGTCGCTCGCGCCGCCGCTGACCTTCTCGATGTTCTTGAGGATCTCGCCGTAGTTCGAGGCCGATCCCTTGCGCTCGAGACGGACATCAATAGTGTCCAGCGAGAACTTTGGGACGCGGACGGTGTCCTGTCGGAGCGAGGCGAGGGAGACGGCCACCCCTCCCTCCCCGAGCGACATGAAGTGCGGCCCCTGGAAGCCCGCGGGGTTGCCGACCTTCAGACCCTTGAGGCCGAACTCGCCCGAAAACAACCCGATGCGGGCGCCGTCGAGTGTGGTGGGCACGCCCAGGGCGTAGGTGCCCCCCTTTTCGATGCCCTTCCGGGCGAGCGTGTTCACCGAGGCGACGACCGCGAACACACCGGCCACGAGCAGCAGGACGACGAGCACGGCGGCGACGAGCGAGAGCTTGATGAGGGTCTTCATAAGCGGGTTCTCCCACGAGCGCGGCCGGCGGCTGCACCTGCCCGTCGAGCCGCGCTCGGGGGATCGTACCGCGTCGAGCGCGCCGGTCCTACCGGTCGTCAGAAGGTCAGCACCTTCCAGCCCTCGTGAAGGATGTCGGAGAGGGGCTTGCCCATGTACTTGACCTCGATGCCCTGGGCGCGGAGGGCCTCGGTCACGCCGTAGGAGTCGGCGCAGGCCTGGCAGGCGCGGACGACGACCCCGTCGGCCATCATCTCCTTGACCTTGGCCTGAATGTCCTTGTCGGCGGCCAGAAGCCGGGCGGAGGGACCCCAGATGATGAGGTGGGTCTCATCAAACCACGAGGACTTCCGGGAGGCGTGGGTGTACATGAGGCACACCCGGTGCGCGACCTCCGGATCGGCGCTGGACCACACGACCGCGAGGCGGGTCGGCTGCCCCGGCGGTCGCGCGGAGACCGCGGCCCCCAGCGCCAGCCCCAGCACCGCGCACACCGTCACCACCGACCAGGCCTTCAGGTTCGATCGACGACGCTCCATCGGTCACACTCCTTGGTCGCGGTCCGCCGACGGCGCGCAGTCATACACGCCGCCCGGTCCCGATTGTTGAACCACCCGGCGGCGGCTTCTCTTCCCGGGCTTCGGCGTCTGGACCGCCGGTAGACTCGCTTCATGACGCTCGGGCTCCCCTTGGACACCCAGTTCCCTGGCCCCCCGCCCCGCCCGATCGTCCGCGGGCAGGAGGCGTCGGTCCACGCGCTGATCGACCGCTGCTACCGCGAGTTCGGGCTGGCGCTGAACCTCGACGACGAGTGCGAATCGCACCTCCACGACCCCGGCGCCTCGTTCCGTGCGGGTGGCGGCGAGTTCTGGGTGCTGACCGACGGATCCGGCGAGGTGCGGGCGACCGTGGCGATCTCGCTGGACCGGGGCGCCTCTCCGCCCGGGGCCGAATTGAAGTCGCTCTATGTGGACCCCTCGTGGCGCCGGCGCGGGCTGGGGCGGGCGCTGACGCTGTGGGTGGTGGAGGCCGCCCGGGTCGCGGGAGCGCGGGAGCTGGTGCTGTGGTCCGACACGCGGTTCACCCCGGCGCACGCGATGTACGAGTCGCTGGGCTTCGCGCGCTTCGGGCGCCGGGACATCGCGGACTCGAACAACTCGAGCGAGTGGGGCTACCGGCTGGGGCTGGGATCGCCCGGCGCCAGCACGCCCAGGTCGACGCGCGCGCCGGTGGAGTAGTTGAACCCGGTGACGCGCCCCATCACCGAATCGCGCTGGGGCTCCGGAACGAGCGTCATCGGGAGGACGAGCACGCCGCGCGGGTTCTCGGCACGCCACTCGTCCAGCCGCGCCTTGCCGACCCGTTCCAGCCGCCCGCGCAGCAGGAACTGCAGACTGTCCTCCTGGAAGCCCACGGCCCCCACGGGGCGTGAGGGCGCATCGGGCAAACGATCGACCACGCGCACGATCGCGGGGCTGATCCACAGGGCCGGGGCCCGGGGAAGGGCGACGCCCAGCGTGACCGCGCTCGAGAGGATCATGGCCCCCAGGCCGAGCGCCTGGGCCATGACGAAGCGCCCTTGCCACAGCCCGCGAAGGGCCGCCAGGACCATTCCTCCGGACGCGCCGATGGCGGCACCCAGCACCATGAGCGTCCCCGGGGCGAGGTCGAGCCCGATGGCGCGCCACAGCACAACCGGGAACCCGACCACGATCGCAAGCCCAATCACGCCCCAGACCACAAAGCCCAGGCGGGGGCCGGTGCGAAGCAGGCCCGACGCCGCCGCCCCGCGGGCGACGCCCTCGCTGAGCGCCCAGGCGCTGACCAGCGCCAGCGCGGGCAGCAGCGGCATCGTGTAGTGCGGCAGCTTCGTCGAGACCGCCTCAAAGACGAGCCAGGAGGGCGCGATCCACGAAAGGAGGAATCGGGCGGCCAGAGTGCCGGAAGCCGTTCCCGCGCCGCCGCGGGCCGTGCGCCACGCGAGTCCCAACCCTGCCGCCGTCAGCAGACTGCCCGGCCACAGGAGCACCGGGAGCAGCACCAGGTGGTACCCCGGCGGCCCCCAGTGGCCCTCTTTGGCGCTCACGCTGCGCCCGATGGTCTCTCGCCACACCTCGGAGGCGTACTCACTCCAGCCGACCGCGCTCCCCACCAGCACAACCCAGGGCACGACCAGCGCGAGAATGATGAGCGCGCCCGTGAGCGGGCGCGTCGCCCGCAGCCACCACCACAGCCCGTGCTCGCGCCGGCGCATCACGCCCAGCGCGAGGGCGGTCAGTGCGATCACCATGGGCGTGATCGGCCCCTTGCTCAGCACGCCCAGCCCCACGCCGACCCACAGCACCAGCCACCAGCGCCGCGGCGCACCGGATGCGCACTTCCAGAGTCCGAGCATGGAGAGCGTCGTCGTCGCCAGGAGCAACTGGTCGGCGCGGGCCTGGCGGGCGTCCCACAGGACCATGACGCAGGCGCCCAGCATCGCGGCGCCGGCCCACGCGACCATCGGCGCCCGCGAGCCGAGGAACGAGAACAACGAGAGCCCCAGCCGCCAGGTCAGCAGCACGCTGGCCAGCGCGCACAGGAGCGAGGGGACGCGATACACCCAGGTGCGCCCGGCCTTCAGTTCCCCCTTCCCCTGGGAGGGGGCCAGGGGGAGGGACTCCGGCGCCTCACTACCGCGCGCGTCGCCCGCAATCGGGCCACGGACCGCGTGTCCCTCTCCCCGGCCCTCTCCCAGGGGAAGAGGGTGCGGATCGCCGAACAGAGCGGCGGCGGAGGCCTGCAGCCAGTAAATCAAGGGCGGCTTGTTGAGCCGAGGGCGGTCGCCGACCATGGGAACGACCCAGCCGCGCAGGGTGCCGCTCTCGAGCATCTGGCGGCTCGCCTGCGCGAACCTCGACTCGTCGCGATCGACCGGCGGTATGGAGAAGACGCCCGGCCAGTGGGCGAGCAGGCACAGCAGGACGAGCGTGGCGCCGCCCCGCAGCCCCGTGACCCATCGCGATGCCCCCGCGTGGTTCGCGGGCGGCGGTTGGTCACGCCCCGGCTCGTCAGCGCCCATCGGGATCGACTATAACCGCGCGACGACGCGAGCATGGAAGTGGCGGACGAACACCCCTGTGAACCCCGGCTCAGCCCGGTCGAGCCGCACCCGGCGCGCCTTCGGCGGCGCGCGCTGGTGGTCGTCGGAGCCGCGGGGCTGGTCGCGGCGCTGCTGCCGCTCGATCGCGTGCTGTCGGATGCGCTCCGGGCGGCGCGCCCCTCGGGCGATCTGCGCCGGGAGCTGGAGTTGATCCAGCAGTTCGGCAGCCCGACGACGATCCTCCTCGCCGCGGTGCTCGTGTGGCGACTGGACAGCCCCCGGCTGAAACAAGTACTTGATTGGGTCGTCGCGGCGGCGGTCACCGCGGCCGCGGTGTGGGTCGTGAAGGTTTCGTGCGGCAGGGCCCGCCCCAAGCTGGGCGACCCGCTCGCGTTCCTCGGCCCGTTCGGCGAGTGGCCCGCGCAGGACGATCAGCCCGCGCGGGCCGCCGCCCGGTTCTGGGAGCGCGGCGCGTCGGAGTTGTGGGCCATGCCCTCCAGCCACACGGCGGCTGCGGTGGTGGGGGCGGTCGCGCTGTCACGGATGTACCCGCGCCTGACCCCGGTCGTGTGGACCCTCGCGGGGGTCGTCGCCTTCGCGCGGGTCTCGCTCGGCGCGCACTGGGCGACGGATGTCGTGGTCGGCGGCGCGATGGCGTACCTGATCGCCGAGGGCGTGATCCGGCGCGAGTGGGGTCAGCGCGTCGTCGCCGCCCTCACACGGTCCCCTCGCTCAGCACCCGGATGAGTTCATCCACGATCGCCTTGTTCGCGGGCGGGAACTGGGTGGACTCGATCTCCTCCACGGGGCACCAGCGGTGGTCGTCCACATGCAGATTCCGCGGCTGGGGGGATCCCGCGGTCATCCGGCACAGCCGAGGGTGAAGCCGGACCGTGCCGTGGGGGTAGGTGTGAACCAGGTCCGCCAGCCCCCGGACGACCTCCACCTCCAGCCCGACCTCCTCCGCCAGTTCACGCCGAACGCAGTCGTCGATTGGCTCGCCCGGGTCGGCCTTGCCCCCGGGGAGCTCCCAATAACCACCAAAGACCGTGTGGCGGGGGCGCCGGGTAATCAATATCTCGTAGGTCGGAGAATGTTTGGGCGTGGATCGCTCCGAATCGTGACCAATCGTCTGGTTATTGTACGGTACAACACGGACGACGATTCCGATGCCCACATCGATAGCCCTGTTCGAGGGGTTCTGGTCGGGAACATGTGATGTAAAGGTCTTATTCATAGTGGTTTATGGAATATCACCCGCGACGGGGAACCGAGCATTGACCCCTCGTTTCGCAGGGCTACGCTAGGCGTGGAATCGCGTTCGGAGAGGTCCGAGAGGCGGTCCGGAACGGTCGATACAGACAATCGCGGCGCAAGCCGTGGCACGCCGTCGGTCGGGGATCGGAGCCCTCGACCGACGGTTTTTCGTTTCTGACCGCGTGACGCGCGAGCAGACAGTGATAAGTACGCGGGATCGCGTGAGAAGCCAACGAGATCGCGGAAGATCGCGTTGAACTCGCGCTCGCGCACGACGCGACATTCCGGTTTCACAGGAACGCGGTGACATCACGGACCCGAAGCGATGACGGAGCGTCCGCGAACCACGCGCGCGAGCGCCTCGGCGACGAGCCACGCTTCGAGCGCGAGGGTCGCGCAGGCCACGACGACGAGGAGCCAGTCCTCGGAAGCAACCCACGACGGATTCTCGTTGTTCCCGATGAACGCCTGCCACGAGAGCGCCGCCGCGGGGACGATCAGCATGATCACCGCGGGTGCGGCCGCGAACCACAGGGGGCGCCGGGTGAGGCGCAGCCACGCGAGGATGACGATGAACGCGAACCCCGCCAGCAACTGGTTCACCGCGCCGAAGAGGGGCCACAGGACCATCGCGCCGCGTCCGGCGTTCGCGAGCGACCACGCCTGACCGGAGGGCGGGATGGCGGCCAGCATCGAGGCGCTCACGACGGCGGCGGTGGTCGCGCCGTGGACGGTCGCCAGCCACTTGAAGGGGTTCCACACCGGGGCGGCTCGCCAGGAGGCGTCGCGGTCGTGGTGGTAGACCTCGTGGGCGGGGTGTTCGCGGGCGCACCCGGGGCAGACGATCAACCCCTTCTCCCTCTGGGAGAGGGCCGGGGAGAGGGAC
>DOJA01000266.1:12650-13148 GCA_003511945.1 Phycisphaerales bacterium
GGGAGAGGGCCGGGGAGAGGGACGCCGCGCGCGCGCCGGAGAGGTCGAACCCGCACCCGCGGCAGCGGGCGCTGGTCACACGCGGCAGGAAGGTGGCGCTCAGTTCCTGGATGACATAGCGCTGCAGGCGACAGGCGGTGTCCATCGTGGTGGCGGCGAAGGAGGCCACCATCACCGCGATGATCGCCAGCGCCGCGCCGCGGGGGATGCCCAGGGCCGCGACAAAGTTGGCCGCGCCTTCGACGAAGGCGCCGACGGTGCTGGAGAGACTCCCCGCGGCGGACCAGGAGGCGTACTGGGCGGAGAAGGCCTCGTGCCCCGACAATCCCTTCGCGCCGAGCCCAATCCCCGCCGCGCAGGCGACGATGACAAGGGTGGCGAGGAACCCCTCGGTGAGCATCGAGCCGTAGCCCACGGCGCGGGCGTCGGTCTCCTTGGCGATCTGCTTGCTCGTCGTCCCGCTGCCGACGAGGCAGTGGAACCCGCTGCACGCGCCGC
>DOJA01000277.1 GCA_003511945.1 Phycisphaerales bacterium
AGGGGCGGGCCGGGGGGGGAGGAGGGGCGCTGTCCGCTCCGCGCCGTCCGCGCCGTGCTCAACGGCACGACCAACTTCGTTCTCAGCCGCCTGATCGAGGGCGCTGCGCCGGGCGACGCCGTCCGCGCCGCGCGCCTCGCGGGGCTTGCCGAGGAGGATCCCTCGCACGACCTCTCCGGCGCCGACGCCCTCGACAAACTCCGCATCATCGCCCAGTGCGCCGGGCTGACGCGCCTGGCCATCTCCGATGCATCCTGCCGCCCGCTCGACGCCGGCACGAGCGTCCAGCCCCGCGCCGGCGCTGTCGTGCGCCAGACCGCCGCCATCTCGCCCTCGGGGCGCGCGCAGGTCACGCTCGAACGAATCTCACCGGGCGACCCCCTCTTCGACCTCCCCGACGAATGGAACGCCGCCCTCCTCACCTGGGACGACGGGGAGCAGACCCTCCTCCGCGGGCGCGGCGCGGGGCGCTGGCCCACCGCCGAGTCCGTTTTCGCCGACGCCCTCGCCCTCGCACGCCGCCAACAGCCCGCGCCCGCCGCGCCGGCCCCTGCACCCCGGGAGGCCCTCTGCCATGTCGCTTGATCGCTTCCAGCGCCTCGCCATCGTCGGCGCGACGGGCGCTGTCGGGCGCGAGGCCCTCCGCATCCTTCACGAGCGGGGCGTCTCTTCTTCCCGCATCGTCGCCCTCGCGTCCGGGCGCTCGGACGGTGCGCGCCTGCCCTACGCCGATCGATCCATCATGGTCGCGCCGACCACCGCTTCCGCCATCGAGTCCTGCGACGCGGCGCTCTTCTGCGCCGACGCCGACACCGCCCGCGCCCTCGCGCCCGGGGCCGCCCGCGCGGGCGTGCTCGTCGTCGACAACTCCTCCGCGTTCCGCCTCGACCCCTCGGTCCCCCTCGTCATCCCCGAGGTCAACCCGCACACGCTCGACGCGAGCACCCCGCCGCGACTGGTCGCCAACCCCAACTGCTCGACGGTCATCCTGCTGACCGCGATCGAGCCGATCCGGCGCGCGTTCGGCGTCTCCTCGATCATCGTCTCCACCTACCAGGCGGTCAGCGGCGCCGGGCTCGCCGCCATTGACGAACTCCGCGCCCAGACCCGCGCTGCGCTCGAGGGCGCGCCGCTCCCGCCGCTGATTTTCCCGGAGTCCTGCGCCTTCAACCTCTTCCCCCACGAGTCCCCCGTCGAGCCCGACACCGGCATGAACGCCGAAGAGCGCAAAGTGGTCGCCGAAGCCCGGCGCATCCTGAACGATCCCGGTCTGTCCATCACCCCGACCTGCGTCCGCGTGCCCGTCGAGCGCGCCCACAGCCAGTCGATCACGCTGGAACTCGACGCTCCAGCGACCGCGGAACAGGTCCGCGCCCTGCTCCGCGCCGCCCCGGGGGTCGAGTTCCTCGAACCGCCCGATCGCCCGCCGACGCCCCTCCGCGCCGCGGGGCGCGACCCTGTGCTCGTCGGGCGCGTCCGCATCGACCCCGACAGCGGGGGACGACGCCTCTCCCTCTGGGTCTGCGCCGACCAGCTCCGCAAGGGCGCCGCGCTGAACGCGGTGCAGATCCTCGAAGCCCTCGGCACGCCCCCCGGATGCGCCCTGCGCGCGACAAGGGCCGGCGACGCGGTGATATCATCGCCGCCCTTCTCCGGAGCCATCCCCGCTCACCATGACCACGCACGCGCCTGAACGACTCTCGGGCGCGCGCCGCGCCGCCCACAACCTCCGGCGCGGGCGGGGGGCGCCGTCCCCGCTCTGGCCCGCGCTCGCCCTCACCTTCGCCAACAGTCTTGGTTCCGCAGTCGCCGCGACGGGCGTCTACTTCGTCGCCGAGCGACGGTACGGGTGGACCGAACGCGACAACCTGCTCCTCGCGCTCCTCTACGGCGTCACCTACTTCCTGGGCGCCGCCGGCTCCGGAGGCGTCCTCCGCCTCGCCGAGCGCCGCTCCGGACTGCTGACGCCCCGCCGGCTGTTCATGCTCATCAGCGTGCTTATGGGGCTGGTGGCATTCCTCCCCGCCGCGCTCGAGGAACCCTGGACCCTGTGGGTCTTCATGGGCGTCTACTCGCCCCTCTCGGGCGTCATGTGGCCACTCGTGGAGGCCTACCTCGCCTCCGGACGGGCGGGCGCTCGCCTGCGGAGCGCCATGGGCCAGTTCAACATCGCCTGGGCCTCCGCCATCGTCGGGGGGCTCTGGATGATCGCCCCGCTCATCGAGCACGCCCCGCTCATGACGCTCAGCGCTCTGGGGGTCATCCACCTTGCGGGGCTCGCGCTCATCGCGCTGCTCCCCGCGCGCCCCGGCGCGCACGCCGAACTCACCCTCCCCCCCGGAACCGCAGCGCCCGACGACGCCGACCCGCGCCGCGCGCGCCGGCTCCTGACCGCCTTCCGGATCCTGCTCTTCTTCGCCTTCATCCTGATGTCCGCCCTCAGCCCGCGCCTGCCCGACCGCCTGCGCTCGCTGGGCGTCGGCGCCGACTGGCGCACCCCTCTCGTCTCCGTCTGGGCCATCACTCGGCTCGCGCTCTTCATCCTGCTCGAGCGCTGGCACGGCTGGCACGGGCGCTGGCGCACCGCGATCTGGTCCGGCGGGGCGCTCGCCATCGGGTTTCTCTTGGCGGCGTTCGCGCCCTCCATCGCGTTCACCACGATCGGGCTGGCCCTCTTCGGCATCGGGTTCGGCGGCGCCTACACCGCCGCGCTCTACTACGCCATGTTCGTCGGCAACGCCGAGGTCGACGCCGGGGGCAAGCACGAGGCCATCATCGGGCTCGGCTACACCCTCGGCCCGCTCATCGCCCTCGCGCTCCACGCGCTGCTCGGCGCCTCATGACGCCCCGCGAAAAAAAACAACCCCAGGCCTGCATGGCTGCAAGCCCGGGGCGTTGAGTAAGAGGGAAGCCACAGTAAGAGGGTGCCCGGCAGGTCGGGCGTCGATCGATCAGACTGTTCCAAGGACGCTGCAGAAGACCGTTTCCACCGTGGTCTTCGAGCGAGTCCACCTGCCCCTTCCGCGATTCAAGATACCACCCATCGCACGGTGCCGCAAGGATTTCGGGCATTCTTCCTGCCCGACTTGCTCTCTCTACGCTGCGCCGAGCGAACAGTTCAGCGGTTTCCCCATCTCCGGGGCGAGTTTGTCGGGCGCCAGGTCTGGATAACCGCCCATCCCAACTTTCGTCACCGCGCCGCACCCGCAGAGCCGGACACGGCCCGCCCGCGCCCGCCGGTCGCCACGATCGCCTCCACGAACGCGCGATACTCCGACTCCAGGCGCGAAAGATCCGCAGAAAAATAGGCCAGCGCCACCCCCGGCCCGTTGCGACGAGCCATCGCCCCAGCCGCCGCACGATGCCCAAGTTCACTCTGCAGCGTCCGCGAGAGCATCCCCGACGACGCTTCGCGGACCACGCGCCGCAGCGATGTCCGATAACGCCCGTCCTCGCCGTCATGAAGGAAATGCGTCAGCGCCCACACCTGGGCGTAGTAGGTGAGCGCGCGATCGTCAGCGCCCGACAGGAGCGCCTGGGGCGTGGCTTCCAGCAAATCCCCCAGACTCACAAGTTTGCCGAGACTAGCGGCCTTGCGCAGTTGATCGAACCTCTCCAGATTCGCCCAGGGCGCGAACCGTGCCGCCCCGTCCACCCACTGGTGGCCCTCCATGTACGAGGCGATCCCCTCCTCCAGCCACACCGGCAGCGGCTCGCGGAACACCCGCTGCGTGTACTGGTGCCACCCCTCGTGCGCCGCCACCGCCAGCGTGTCGTACAGCCCGATGTCGAAGTAGACGCCAACGCCCCGGGCCGCGAAGCCGCCCCTCGTGATCCCCAGCACCGCCGACGCCTGCTCGCCCATGATGCGCTGCGCCACAGCCGCCCATTGCGTGCGGTTCGCCATCAGGTAGGAGTCCAGCCGCACCGTCGGCGCGGGCAGGTCCCCCAGCGCCGTGCGGTAGTGCGCCAGCGCCTCCTCCATGAACCTCGGCACGCGCGCCCGCAGCGCGGGGTCGTCCATCGTTGTGAACAGCCGGTAGTGCGTTGTGCGCACCACCACGCCCTTTGACGGGCCGAACGACCAGGGCTCCTCGCCCAGCACCGCGTCTGTCTCCGGCCCGCGCACGGGAGTATCCACCGGCGTGTCGGGCGCCGGGCTCGGCTGCCCGGCGCACCCCCCCAGCGCACC
>DOJA01000239.1 GCA_003511945.1 Phycisphaerales bacterium
CGGACCCCGACTCCCCGCTCCCGACCCCCCGCTTGTCCCGGCGCGTCAAAGGGCGACAATGCCCCGTCGCCCACCCGGAGGTGGGCCGCCCGCTCGGCCCGCGCTGGGAGGTCTCATGGCGTCCGTCGTCTTCTACTTCCAGGTCCACCAGCCCTACCGACTCCGGCGCTACTCAGTCTTCGACAGCGACCCCTTCTATTTCGAGGAGGCCAAGAACAAGGAGATCCTCCTCAAGGTCGCCGAGAAGTGCTACCGCCCCGCCACACGCCTGATGCTCGACCTGGTCAAGGTCCACAAGGGCAACTTCCGGCTCTCCTACGCCATCACCGGCACCGTCCTCGACCAGATCGAGGCCTGGGCCCCCGATGTTCTCGACCTCTTCAAGGCCCTGGCCGACTCCGGCTGCTGCGAGTTCATCGGCGAGACCTACCACCACTCCCTCTCGTTCCTCTACTCGCGCGAAGAGTTCCGCGAGCAGGTGGACATGCACACGCAGCGCATCCGCGACCTCTTCGCGCAGACCCCCACCGTCTTCCGCAACACGGAACTGACCTACAACAACGATGTCGCCCACTTCGTCTCCCAGATGCGAACCCCCGACGGCAGGCCGCGCTTCAAGGGGATGCTCTGCGAGGGCGTCGACCGCATCCTGGGCTACCGCTCGCCCAACTATGTGTATCGCCCTCCCAACACCGCGGAGGGCGCCACCCCCGGAAGGCCGTTCGCGCTCCTCCTCAAGAACTACCGGCTCAGCGACGACATCGCCTTCCGCTTCTCCAACCGCGGGTGGGCGGAGTGGCCCCTGACCACGGAGAAGTTCGCCCGCTGGGTCCACGACATCAACGGCGACGGCTACCTGTGCAACCTCTTCATGGACTACGAAACCCTGGGCGAGCACCAGTGGGCCGACACCGGCATCTTCGAGTTCATGCGCGCCCTCCCCGGCGCCATCTTCGATGTCGTCAAGGGCGAGAACCACTTCAACACGCCGGGTGAAGCGCTCGACCTGTTCGACCCCGTGGGCAACTACGATGTCCCCCACATGATCTCGTGGGCCGACACCGAGCGCGACCTCTCCGCCTGGCTCGGCAACTCCATGCAGTCCAACGCGCTGCACGAGCTCTACAAGCTCGAACGCCCCATCAAGGACCGCCTCGCGGAGGCCCGGCGCGCCGGCGACGACGCACGCCTGCGCACCTTCGCCTTCCTCCTGGAAGACTGGCGCAAGCTCACCACCAGCGACCACTTCTACTACATGTGCACCAAGTGGTTCGCCGACGGCGATGTCCACAAGTACTTCAACCCCTACGACTCCCCCTACGACTCCTACATCAACTTCATGAATGTCATGGACAATGTCCGCGCCCGGATGGCCCAGTAGCGCCGCGCCTCGGCCAGCCCCTACCCACCCCTCCCGTTCGCCACCCGCGCCACCGCCTTGTTCGCCACATGTCCGATCACCCCCAGCGCCAGCACCAGCAGCGCAATGCTCACCCCGAACATCCACCACGGCTTGGGCTGATCCAGCCCCTCCGCCAGCGACGAGAACCGCTCCCGGAACCCCGCCGCGATCCACACCGCGGCTCCGGTCCGGGGCGCCATCCCGATCAGCGTGCCCGTCAGGTACGCCCCCAGCGGCACCCGCACCGAACTCATCACCAGGTTCGTCGCCGCGAACGGTGAGTTCGGCGGCAGGCGCAGCAGCGCCACCATCCCCAGCGCCCGCCAGAACCCGGTCCCGACCAGCGCGTCCCGCACCGCCAGCCATCGCGGCTTCTCCCGCAGCAGCGTCTCCACCCGATCCCCCGAAGCGTGGTGCGCCACTCCGTACCCCAGCAGCGCGCCCCCGAAGAACCCCGCCAGCGCCGCCGGGAAACCCAGCCCGAATCCGAAGGCCCAGCCCCCCAGGATCGACTGCGCGTAAGTCGGCAGCAGCGCCAGCCCCGCCAAGACGGCAAACGCCGCCGCGTACACCACCAGCCCGGCCCGCTCGTGGCCCACCAGCCAGTCCGCGATCGGGTTGATGTACCACAGCAGCGCGATCCCCCCCAGCGCCGGCAGCGAGAGCGACAGCACCGCCAGCACCGACGCCGGCCCCAGCCGGCGCACGATCGCCGCCGCGCTGTCGGGCGACGCGCCCGGACGCTCAGTTGCGCCAGGTTGTGACGGGCCTTGTGAGTTCACGATCGACACTCAGCGTACCCGCGCCGCGGCCGGGGTCGCCGGGGGGTGGGGGGCGGGGGGGCTCGCCCCGGTCACCCGCGCTCCAGCCACGCCCGCAGGGCCTGCAGGACGCGCCGCTCCACCTCGTCCGCTTCGCTTGTCGCGTCAACCACGACGAACGAGCGCGGGTTGGCCCGCGCCTGCGCGAGGTAGCCCTCCCGCACCTTGCGGTGGAACTCCGCCCCCTTGCGCTCCATGCGGTCCAGCAGCGGGCTCAGGCGCGCCGACGCCGCCCGCTCGTCGACATCGAAGATCACCACCAGGTCCGGCCAGCAGGACCCCGCGGCCCCTCTCGCGCCGCACGCCGCGTCCCCCACCGCGAGGATCTCTCCCTCCGTCAGCCCCCCCGCCGCCCCCTGGTACGCCAGCGTGCTCGAGATGAACCGGTCCGCCAGCACCAGCTCGCCCCGCGCCAGCGCCGGACGGATCCGCTCCTCCACCAGCTGCGCGCGGCTCGCCATGTACAGCAGCATCTCGCACCGGGTGGACATCTCCCCGTGGGCCGGGTCCAGCAGGATGCCCCGGATCCGCTCGCCCACCGGCGTGCCCCCCGGGTCCCGCACCTCGCACACCGTGACCCCGCGACGCCCGACGCGGGACAGCAGCCGCCGGAACTGCGTCGACTTCCCCGACCCGTCCGGCCCGTCAAACACGATGAACCGCCCGGCCAGCCCGTCGAGCCACGCGTCGCTGAGATCCCTGTTCGTCACCCGCGCGATTCTAGCGCAGTTTCTGTACAGCCGGAGCGGGCCAATCGACTCCCCGGGAGAGCCATCACTCGTCATCGCGAGCGGTGCAGGACGCTGAGCCCGCGGGGCTTGTCTTCCAAAGCGGGCGATCCCCTCGCCTGCCGCTCTTCCCCTTCTCAACTCATCCGCCGCGGCGGACGAAGTGCTCTCCAGGTCGTCCCGCGCCGCGGCCGTACAGTGTCGCTCGTGCCGGATGAGTCCCTCTCCAGTGTGCGCGTGCTCGGTTCGGCGACGCCCGATGGCGCCGCCCTCGCCCACGCCGTTGCGGACGAGCGCTGGCTCGCCGGCGCCCGCGTGCTGAAGTCCGGCCCCTCCCCCCCGGGGGGCGGGGGGGGGCGCGTGCTCCAGGGCGAAGCCCCCGTTGGCGCCGTGCGCACGCCCGTCGTCGTCAAGATCCTCCCCGTCACCGGCGCCCGCGGCGCGCTCGGCGGCCTTCTCCGCACCTCGCGTCACTGGCGCCAGTGGCGCGGCGCCGCGCTCCTCGAACGGCGCGGGTTCGATGCTCAGCAGCCCCTCGTCCTCTTCCGCGCCCGCGGCGCAGGGTCCGGCTCTCCGGTCGAGGTGCTCGTCCTTCAGTTCGTCCCGGGGCGCACCGCGCTGGAGCACATCGCCCGCCCCGAACACCCCCGCCAGTCGGCCGGCGTCGCTCGCGCCGTCGCCCGCTTCACCCGGCGCCTCGCCGACCAGTGGCTCCTCAACCGCGACCACAAGCCCTCGAACATCGTCATGGTCCCAGGCCCCCAGGGCGAGTGGCGCCCCACGCTCATCGACACCGTCGGAGTCCGCTCCGCGATCGGCTCCCCCCTCGCCGCCCTCGCGGGCGGAGTGCCCGCGATGCTGCGCCCCGGGAAGGACCGACGCGCCCACGAAGCGCTCCTGTGCCGCATGCTCGCCACCCTGCTCATCGAGCCCATCGGCATCGGCCACCCCGTTCGCCCCACCGACTGCATGCGCGCCCTGCTCGCCTCGCTCGACGGCCCCCTCTTCGGCTCCGGCGCGGCCTTCCAATCGCTGCCCCGCATCGCCCGGCGCGCCGTAGTCCGCGCGCGCTGGGCGCGGGTGACCTCCATCATCGCCCGTCACGCCGACCCCACTCCGCGCGACGACCCCCTCCCGCGACCCTAGGTCCGATCATTTCACGCTCCACAGGGCGGATTCCGCTTGCGACGGGCGGGGCTGCGTGTCACCCTGTCCGTGTTCGCGGGGGTCCGCGATCACGGAGGAGAGCGTGATGAACATCCGGTCCGTTTCACGGCTCGCGCCCGGCGCGGCACTCGCGCTGATCGTCTGCGCCGCGCACGCCCAGTGGGTCGAGGTCGGCGACGCCGGCCAGGACGGCATCGAAGACGCCCAGCTCACCCACCCCGTCCTCGCCCGCGGCGGCGGAGGGCTCTCGACCATCGCCGGCGCGCTCGCTTCCCCCGCCGATGTCGACCTCTACTGCATCCGGGTCGTCGATCGGACCGTCTTTCAGGCCTCCACCTCCTCCTTGTTCGACACCATCCTCTACCTCTTCGATGTCGAGGGCAACGCCATCGTCCTCAACGACGACGCGGTCGGCGTGCAGTCGACCATCACCGGCGCGCTCATCCCCGACAACGGGATCTACTTCATCGCCATCGGCGGCTTCTTCGCCGAGGCCCTCGACGAGAACGGCGCGGAGATCTTCCAGAACGGCGCCGACCAGGTCCCGCCCCAGGCCTGCCCAGGCGTCGCACGCCCCGCGTGCAACCGGTTCCGGGGGCGCCTCGCGGGGTTCGGGCTCGGCGCGGAGCAGGGTCCGTACACCATCTCGTTCACCGGCGCCGACTATTGCACGCCGCGCGAACCCGTCTGCTTCCGCGCGCCCAGCCCCTCCTTCCCCACGATTCAGGACGCCATCAGTTTCGCCGAGAACGGCGACACCATCCTCGTCCCCCCGGGCACGCACCCGGGCGCCCTCTCCATCTTCAACAAGATGATCACCCTCCGCAGCGAACGAGGCCCGACCGAGACCACCATCGACGCCCTCGGCGCCCTCCAGGCGGTGGAGCTCGGAGGCGACATCGGGCCGCGCACGGTGCTCGAGGGCTTCACTCTCATCGACTCCACCGGCGCCACGCCCGGCGGCGGAACCGACGGCGTCTTCCTCGCCTCGGGCGCTCCGCTCATCCGCGACTGCCGCTTCCCCGGCGCCGTCGATCAGACGCCCATTCTCGTCCAGGGAACCGCGAGCCCCACCTTTGATCGCTGCGCCATCGAGAATGCCGCCCTTGGCGGATCGATCGCGGGCGCGCAGGGCGGGATCCGCTTCGCCAACTGCCTCTTCCGGGGCGTCGAGGTTCTCCCGAGCGTCACAGTCACCGGCCCCGGCGCGTTCGTCGAGCTCATCCACTGCACCATCCAGGGCGGCACGGGAGGTGCGGCCGTCGCCAGTTCCGACTCCGGCGTCGTCACCGGGGTCCACAACATCGTCTGGGACAACCCCGGCGGGCAGTTCGCCGGCTTCGACCCCAACACCGCCTTCCAGCGCTCCCTCTTCCTGGGCGGCACCGGCTCCAACATCAGCATGAGCCCCCAGTTCCTGAACCCCTCCGCCGCCGACCTCCGCCCCGGCCCCGGTTCGCCGGCCATCGACGCCGGCCAGTGCGCGCGCCTCGGCAACAGCGCGCCCAACGCGCTCCGCATCGCCACGCCCTACGACCTCGACGGGCGCGCCCGCTTCGTCGACGCCGTCAGCATCCCGGGCGCCGGGACCGCGTGCGCCGCGCAGGCCATCCCCGACCTCGGCTGCTACGAGGCCAGCGCCGGCGCCCCCGCCGCCATCGGCCCCGCCTTCTGCCTTGGCGACGCCGACGGCAACGGCTTCATCGACTTCGACGACATCACCAGCGTCCTCTCCCGATGGCTCACCTTCTGCCCATGACGCGCGCCACCCCGGCCAGCACCGACTCCACCGAGATCTGTTCGATCGCGCACCGCTCCGGGTGATCGTTCGCTACTTCTTCCTCCGCCAGCGTGGGGTCCGCCACGATCTCTGCTTCCTTCTCGAAGGGGATCGTCGTCCACCGCCGGTCCGTCGGCCCGAACAGCGTGACCAGCGGCACGCCGAACGCCGCCGCGATGTGCCGAGGCCCCGTGTCGTTCGTCACCATCAGCGCCGCCCGGCGCACGATCCCCTTGAGCGACCCCAGCGTCACCCCCGCGCCCGCGAGCGACACCACCCCCTCCCCGCGCCGGCACCCCGACCGGATCGCCTCCAGCAGGTCCGCCTCCGTCGGCGAGCCCGTGAGCGCAATGCGCACGCCGTCGCGCTCGACGAGCGCGTCCGCGAGGGCCGCGAACCGCTCCGCGGGCCAGCGCTTCGCCGGGTTGTTGCCCCCGGGGTTCAGGATCACGAAGCGCCCCGCCAGCAACCCCGTGCGCTCCAGCACCGCGTGCGCCGCCCGCTCCTGCTCGGGCGTGACGACGAGCGACATCGCCCCCATCGGCGCGCTCGTCAACCCCAGCGATTCCAGCAGCCGCCCCGCCAGCGCGAAGTAGTACGCGCACGCCGGGACCGGCGCCCAGTTGTCCGGCGCCGTCGCCGACCTCGAGTACGGCGCCGTGTCGCGCCGTCGCGCGGGCGGGAGCCGGTCGGTCAGCAGCAGCGTCCGCGCGTCGCGGTCGTACCCGATCCGCACCGGGATCCCCGCCAGCCGCGCGATGAGCGCCGTCGAGAACGAGTTCGTCAGCAGCAGCGCCGCGTCGTAGCGCTGCATTCGCAGGCGCTGCGCCACCCGTTTGGGGCCCATCATCCCCACGGGCCGGTCCGCGTGGACGGTGTCGATCGTCCCCAGCCCCGCGAGCAGCTCATCCAGCCCCGGGCGCACCAGCGCCCCGATCAGCGCCCCCGGGAGCGCCGCACGCAACGCCGCCAGCGTCGGCGTCGCCATCACGCAGTCCCCCACCCACGAGGGCATCACCACCAGCAGCCGGCGCGGGCGGTGGGCCGCGCTCATCGCCGCCACTCGTCGTCGGCGCCGTCGGACCACGGGCCGTCGTCCCCGTCCGCGCCGGGCAACTCCCCCCACAGCGCGGGCGGGCCGAACTTCGCCAGGTGCCAGGCGTTGGTCAGCCGGCGCAGCTCCGCCGCGAACCCCAGCGCCGCCAGCCGGTGGGCGCCGATCTCCACCGTGATCGCCCCGCCCCCCGGATCCACCCCCAGCGCGAGGAGTTCCACCCCGTTCCGCTCCGCGATCGCCCGCGCGCACGCCTCGACCGTGCGCCGCACGCGCTCGTCCGCCAGCGGGCGCCCCTGCAGCGCCCGGAGCGTGATCGCCGCCCGATCCCGCGCCGCGCTCACGCGACACCCTCTTCCTCGCGCGCCATCGCGATGATCGCCTCCGCGGCGCTCCGCAGGTCCGGCGCCAGCGCGTCCACCGCGTCGCCCCCGTCGGACTCCGCGGGCCACTCATCGCCGATGAGAATGGTCCGGCACCCCGCCGCACGACCCGCCTGACAATCCCGCACCGCGTCCCCCACCATCCACGAGCGCGACAGGTCCAGCCCCAGCACCTCCGCCGCGTCCAGGATCATCCCCGGGCGCGGCTTGCGCCAGAAGTGCTCGACATCGAACCCCGGCGCCACCCCCCGCGGATGGAACGGGCAGAACCGGAACGCCTCCACCAGCCCGCCCAGCAGTTCGTTCAATCGCTCGTTGACCGCGTGCACCGCATCAACGCCGAACCTCCCCCGCGCCACCCCGCCCTGATTGGACACCACAACCAGCGTGAACCCCGCGCGACGCAGCGACAGGCACGCCCCGCGCACCCCGGGCAGCAGCTCCACGAGCCCGGGGTCGCCCAGGTCGCCATCCGGCGCCACCGCGCGGCAGGCGATCAGCGTGTCGTCACGGTCCAGGAACACCGCGGGCAGGCCCGGCGACATCGGCGTGTCGTGCTGAGCGCTCACAGCCAGAACGATACGCGATCGCGCGGTCGGATCACCCGCCGACGCCGTCCGCGCACCCCTCGCAGGTCCCGTGCAGGTACACATCCTGCTGGCGGACCCTGAACCGTTCGGCGGCCTTGCGCCCCTTGAACGCCACCGAGATGGTCGCGTCCGCCAGGCAGCGCACCGTGCCGCAGGCGTCGCAGACGAAGTGCGCGTGCCGATCGTGGGCATCGCCCAGGATCCCGAAGCGCCACACGCGGTCGCCCGGGTCCATCCGGTGCGCCAGCCCCGCCTCGACCAGCGAGTTGAGCGTGCGGTACACCGTCACCCGGTCCGCCTCGCCCGGGTCCACCGCGTCGATGATGTCCTGCGCCGCCGCCGGCGCGGGCTGGGCGCTCAGCGCGCGGAGCACGGCCAGGCGGGCCGTCGTCGCCCGCAGCCCGCCGGCGTGCAGGCGCTCCCGCCACCGCGACTCATCGAACCCCGCCTCAGTGGTCGTCGCTCGCGCCATCGGGTGTACAGCAGCTTCTGCTCGGGTGTCTCGTGACGGTCAACTTGCTGGAGCGCCGTCACGAGACAACGCTCGGATGCGCAGGGCGCTGGGCCGCCTGGACTTGCCTCCCAAGGCGGGCGATTCACTCGCCCGCCGCTCTAACCCTTCTCACTTCGTCCGCCGCGGCGGACGAAGTGCTCTAGTTCGCCGGGCCCATGCCCATGATCCGACGCCAGGCGCTGATCTGACCCAGGTGCATCATCAGGTGGGCGCTCGTGAGGAAGGTCACCAAGGCCCCGATCGTCGGGAACCGCGCCGCCGTCTGCTCGTTGGGATTCGCCCGGGCGAAGACCTCGTCCCCCGTCTCGGCGGCCACCTCCAGCAGCACGCGGTACCGGTCCCGGAACCGGGCCATGATCTGCTCCATCGGCGGATAGACGGTCCCGTCGGGATCGTCCTTGCACACCGCCTTGGCGTTGAACATCTCCTCCCACTTCTCGTCGGGCCGGGCCAGCTCCGGACGCCCCAGCAGGGGCAGCAGCCGCTCGGGGTAGATCGCCAGATGCCCGTAGTTGAACGCCGGGCTGTTCGTGTTCACCCCCTTGGGCATGCGCCGGAACTGGTCGGCGCCGATGCCCGAGGCGACGCGATCGGCGTACCCCATCGTCAGCGTGTTCAGAGACTTGATGATCGACGCGACCTGGCCCATCGTCCGCTCCTTCCTGAACCCTCCGGCGCGGAGGCGTGGCGTCATGGTAGCGCGCGACGATCCCGGGCGACGCCACGCGCCCGCGGGCCGGCCGGGAGGACCGGGAGCCGACAGTCGGCCACCCTCAAGAAAACAAAGCCGCCCGCGGCTATGCCTTCCGCGGGCGGCGGCCGTCGTCTGCAGTCATGCTTCAACTAATGGGGTGCTTGCTCCTCTTACTTGCCCGCTTTCGCGGACTCCAACGCCCCGCTCGCGGACCGACGACGACAGAACACATACGAACGAACTGCCGAGAGCAACGCCGCACCGCGCCCGACGACGCGCCGCGACAAACGCGAACCCCGGGGGCGTTCGCGTGCGCACACAGGCCATCCCGCAATCCCGGATCGGCTCTCTCCTGGCGCCGGGAGAACGACCGGCCGCGCCACCGCGCCGGACGACCCGACCCATTGCGACAGACCCGTTCGGCGCCTCCTGTGCTCAGCGCCGGACGATCCCGAAACATACTCGATGCCGATGATCGGGCAAGCACGCTCCGTGTCATTCTCGCGCGAATCCGCAGAATCCGCCCACCTTTCGCCGAGAACCGTCGGGCGGCCTTTTCCCCGTCTTCCCAGATTCGCGGGGTTTACCCGGCCTTTTCCTCAGGGCAACCGGACCAGCGTGCTGGGCTGCTGGCGCTCGACCCCGTCCGAGCGCTCGACGATGGGGAACTGGCCGTTGAGGAGGTTGAGCGGGTAGCGCTGCTGCAGGGCGATCATCGCCGGGTTCCGGGGCTGAAGGGAGGCGTCGAAGTCCCGATCGCCGAAAATGCCCACGGTCACCGAGCTCCGGGCCGCCCCGTGGAAGTAGAAGGCGAGTTCGCCGTCACGCCGCAGTTGCGCCGCGGCGGCTTCCGCGGCCCTCTTCGCGTCCTCCCGTTTGGCGGACTCGTAGACCGCGACCTGGAGCGAATACCCCGCCGCCGGTCCGAACGCCTGGCGGGCCGTGGCCAGATTCAATTCGGGGATTGCCCCTGGATCCGTCGCGCCGCCACCCCCCGGCGCCGGGGCCAGGAAGGCCGTCGCGAAGGGGCTCTCGTTCCCGCGACGCCAGGTGCGCGTGCGCCGCAGGTCTTCCTGGGCTCGCGGATCCCTCGGAGACGGGTAGGCACCCACCACGACCGCCGAGCCCCGGGGCGTCTCCCGGACGGAGACATCCGATCTTCCCAGCCACCCGGCGACTTCTGAGGCGCGGGCCGCGGCTCGTGGCCCGGCATCGGCCCCGGAATACCCCTCCAGCACGATCGACCAGACCGCCTCTCCCGCCGGGTCACCGCCCGGAGCACGCGGCGTGAGCACCCCCTTCGATTCCGCGCCCCAGTCCCGCTGGCGCGGCTCGTCCGTCGCGCACCCTCCAGACCCGTGGACCAGAGCCAACACAAGGGCGACCGCGATTACCCAATCAAAAAACGAACACCTGTTCAGGGGCGATGGTCCCCGGAACCGGTGCATCGCAAGGACTTTTCGCTCGTCCCGGGTCCGGTTATTCATCATAAGACCATGATTTCCAGCACTTTGAATGAAATTCTCGAATTCGTTCAATGTTGAGCGCCGCGCGCACGGGGGGTCGATAGAAGGTACCGCACCGCGAGGTGGACCGTCGCACGGAAAGGGCGTCGGGCGCTTCGCACGAGTCCTCCATCCGCACGCCGCTCACGGACGAGCACCCGCTGCGAAACCCTTCGGCCCTGCCGCGGGTGTTGTCCTTCGGCTGCCCTCTGCCCGTCGCGCGCCTTGAATCGGAGCATCCGCCATGAGCCAGATCAACAACCTCAACACTTCCGACCTCGCCCGCGTGACGACCTACGCCACCCATCGGACATCGATCGCCCCGGCTCAGGCCGACGCCGCCGCCGCTCCGACGACCACCGACCCGAGGACCGACACCGTGGACTTCTCCGACCGCGCCCGCTTCCTCGAGGCCCTTCGCTCCAACACGGTCGTGCGGACTGAGCTGGTGGACCGGGTCCGCGCGGAGATCAGCGCGGGCGCCTACGACACGCCAGAGCGGCTTGAACAAGCGCTCCCCGGGCTGATCGAAGACATCGCCGGGTGATCGACCACGGGGCGCGGCGGCGTTTGATGCCCTCGCGGGCGATTGCACTCGAGTCGGAGCGGGATCGCCACACACTCGCGGCTGGAAAGGCGTCCGGTCCTTCGCTGACGACCGGGAGCGCGACTCTTCTGATCCCGGTGTCTTGCCGTCGAAAGTGGGCGATTCACTCGCCCGCCGCTCGGCCCCTTCTTGATTCGTCTACACGCCGAGCGTGCGAACGCAGCGCCTAGAGGCGGCGTTCCGCGCTGAGCTGCCGCCCCGACGGAAGGCGGAGCCAGGCACGGAGCACCAGCGCCTCGGAGCCCCGCGCGGCCCCGGTCACGCCCCGGAGCGATACCCGGTAGGTGCGGGTGACGCGGTCGTAGGCCTCAGCATTGATCGCGGGGTCGGAGAGGTCGACGGCCCAGCGGGCGATCTGTTCGCGCTCGCCCAGGCCCAGCACCGGCCCCCGCTCGCGGTAGAGCTCCAGCCGGAGCACGCCGAGCGTCTTGACCTCGTCCGACGCCTCATCGAGGAAGACGAGGTGGGCGTCGATGGTCGAGCCCCGTCCGTTGGCGGGGCGCTCGATGCTGGTCAGCGGATGGATCTCGATGCGCTGCGGGGTGAACGCCGGCGAGGGGGAGGGAGGAACCTCGCCCGCCGCCTTGGGGCGGATGGAGCAGGAGCACACGGGACAGGCCACGAGGCCTGCGGCGATGAACGCGATCGTGCGTCGCGATGGACGGGTCATCAGAGTTCAGTCTAACCGCTGGGCGGCAAGGGTCTTGGAAGAACTGCCGATCATCGAGAGTCGCGCAGGATCTGCGGGACCATGGCCTTTGCGGCGGCGGCCCGGTGGCTGCGGGTGTTCTTCTCTCCCGTTGTGAGCTCGGCGCTGGTGCGCCCGTCGGTGAGCAGCAGGAGCGGGTCGTAACCGAACCCGTTCGAGCCGCGGGGGGCGGGGGCGATGCGCCCGGAGAACTCGCCGCGGCTTGTCGCGACGATGTGTCCCCGAGGGTCGGCGAGGGCCATCACGCAGACAAAGCGGGCGCCGCGGTCCTTGTCGGGCACACCCTCGAGCGCCGCAAGGAGCTTGCGGTTGTTGCGGGCGTCCCGCTCCGCCCGCGTCCCATCCGAGCCGGCGTAGTAGGCGGAATGAACCCCCGGTTCGCCGCGGAGGGCGTCGACTTCAAGGCCGGAATCGTCGGCGAGACACCAGCGTCCGGTCATGCGGGCATAGGCGACGGCCTTGATGCGGGCGTTGCCTTCAAAGGTGTCGGCGTGTTCATCGGGCTCAGGGAACGGCCCTCCCGGCGCGTCCGACAGCGGGGCGACCGTGATCCCGAGCGGCGCGAAGATGGACTGCATCTCGGCCACCTTGTGCGGGTTGGCGGTAGCGAGCAGGAGCGAGGGATTCATGGCAGGTGTCGGGGTTCGGGGTTCGGGGTTCGGGTGAGCGGCGCGTGGGGTGTCCCTCCCCCCGGCCCCCTCCCAAGGGGAGGGGGAGGAAGGCGGGGAGTCCATCCTGCGGTCCCGGCACAAAGAGAGGGGGAGGTCACAACTCCCGGCGTCCCTGGGGAGGGGCGCTGGGGGGGTGATTGAAGCGTGACCGGGGACTGGGGCCTCGGGTTCGTGGGTGGCGCGGTGGGTTTGCCGG
>DOJA01000236.1 GCA_003511945.1 Phycisphaerales bacterium
CAACTTCAAGTCTGAACTGGAGTTCTGCGCCCGGGCCGGCAAGATCTACTACATCTATGTCCACGGCTTCGGCGCCGAGGTCGGCGAGTTCGCCATGCTCGTCCGCGAGGTCCGTGACCTCGCCAACGACCCCATCGCCTGCTGCGACACCCAGCTGTGCGTCCAGACCAACATCTTCACCATCCCCGCCGGGGCCGTGAACGAGAACGAGGCCTGCGCCAACGACAACACCATCCGAATCAACAACGGCTGCACCTTCCCCAACCCCGCGCAGTCCGGTCCCTTCCCCTTCAGCGGCGAGTACGCCACCTTCCCCCCGGCGGGCACCGCGTCCTTCGGCTCGCTGCGGTCCTCGCTCCAGACGCGTGACTCCGACTGGTACCTCGCGCGGAACCAGCCGGTGAACACCCGCATGTTCCTGGACTACTCGGCCCAGTTCGAGTTCCCCGCCGCCGCGATCGTGGCCGCCCTCTCGGGCAACAACTGGTCCACCTGCGCCGGCATCACCCTCTTCGGCTCCTACAACAACACCCTCTCCTTCTTCGGCGCCCGCCTCGACCGCAAGCGCCATGTCGAGACCATCAACACCCGCGACGACCTGGGCGTGCTGGGCAACAACATCTGGGGGCTCCGCCTGCTCAACAATGTGACCATCGGCGCCGGCCACCCCTGCGGCTCCAACGACGAGTACTGGGTCCGGATCAACTATGTCCTCGCCCAGAGCGACTGCCCATGGAGCGCGCCCTTCGGGCTGGCCATGGGGACCTTCGACGACGAGGCCACCGCCGGCACCTTCGACGGCACGGGCGGCACCAACGGCTTCACCGCCGGCGAGCCCTGCGACTCGACCTTGACTGGCATCCACCGCGGCAAGGCGGGCTGCGGCCAGAATGCCAACCCGGCCCTCATCCAGCCCGGCGACTACATCCTCTATACCCCCAACACCCCCATGCTCGGGCGGACCGACTCGATCGCCGGTGGCCCGACCGCCGGCCGCGATGTCGACTACTACCGCTTCGAGCTCCTCACCCGCTCCGCCGTCACCGTCGAGGTCGACAGCGGCTTCCCCATCGCCGGCAACATCACCGAGGCGACCTGCTTCCCTGAGCAGATCGGCTACAACACAGTCGCCTCCACCGGCCGCTGCGGCGCCCGTCGCCTGCACGCGACCGACATCATCATCCTCGAGCCGGGCGAGTACGACTTCGTCTGCTTCAACGCCGACGCCTTCGCCCTCGGCGGCGGCAACCTCTTCGGCAACTTCCTCTGCTCCGAGCCCGCCTTCAGCACCTACCTCCTGACCATCAACGCCGAGCCCCTGCCCGTCTGCACCCCCACCGGCGGCACCGTGCAGGCCAAGGAAACCAGCGAGGGCTGCCCCATCCAGTTCTTCCCCGCCGACACCTGCTCGCCGCTGAACGACGGCTGCGCGCAGGGCGCCTACGGCGCCGACCCGATCGCCTCCGGCGGCTCGGTCCGCGGCACGCTCTTCAGCACCTACGAGCCCTTCCCCGACGACACCTTCCGCGTCGACCTCGACGCCTACGAGTTCACCCTCACCCAGACCTCCAAGGTCAACTTCTCCGCCATCGCCAACGGCCCGGTCCGCCTGCAGCTGCAGGACTCCGGCGTCAACGGCGCCAACTGCGCGGCTGATGTCGGCCTGACGGTCCGCGCGATCGCCGCCATCGACGCGGCCGACTGCCCCGCGGTCATGGGACCCCAGGGCGTCGCCTACCTCCCCGCCGGCACCTACACCATCAATGTGGCCCCCGGCTCCGTCGAGTTCGGCCTGGCCTCTTCCGACCTCGACTGCAACCTGGGCAGCGAGCTCACCTATGTCATGACCATGACCGCCACCCCCGTCGGGTGCTGCACCGTCGGCGGCGACGAGATCATCGCCACCTCCGTCGAGTGCTCCAACCTCGCCGGCTCCTTCAGCGCCACCCCGTGCGCCAACGAGTACGCCGTCGTCGCCCCGCGCGGCGTCGGGTGCTCGCCCTTCGCCTCGATCTCCGGCACCGGCACCCGCATCGACGGCGGGAACTCCGGCACCGCGATCAAGGTTCTCGGCGACGAGGATGTGCTGACCGTGGCGATCGGCTTCTCCTTCAAGTTCTTCGGCGAGTCGTACACCCAGGTCGGCGTCTCCTCCAACGGCTTCCTTGTTCTCGGCAGCGAGGACAACAGCGCGCTCGCCCGCGTCTTCCCCAACACCGCCGCTCCCAACGCGGTCATCGCCCCCTTCTGGTCCAACTGGAATGTCTTCGGCCACACCGGCAAGGACTTCTCCGTCTACACCCAGACCTCGGGCGGCGTCGGCAACGGCGTCCTCACCGTGGAGTGGAATGTGGGCCTCGACTTCGAGACCTTCGTTGACACCGCGTCCTTCCAGGTCCTGCTCCACGAGAACGGCGGCGACATCGAGTTCCGCTACGGCCCCTTCACCAGTCTGCCCGGCTCCTTCGACGATGTCGGCGAGCAGTTCTCGATCGGCATCGAGGACAAGACCGGCCTCCGCGGTCTGAATATCCCGATCGATCCGAACTTCCTCTCCGGCGGAGTCTCCTGCTACCGCATCGCGGCCCAGGCGCCGTTCGTCTGCTGCGTCGGCAACGCCGACGGCAACAATGTCGTGGACTTCGACGACATCACCACCATCCTGTCCAACTGGCTCGAGGGCAACGGCCCCAGCTCGCCCAACCAGGACGGTGACGCCAACTGCGACGGCGATGTCGACTTCGACGACATCACCGATGTGATCGCACGCTGGCTGTTGCCGTGCCCGTGAGTTGAACTGAACGGCCTTCTCGATAGCTACTACCGGGGGAAAAGGACCTCCGCCCTGTGCAGCATCGAGACGGTCTGCTCCGGCCGGTACCGCTTGCTCGTGTCGCTCATGACAGCCGCCCCTTCCTTGGGTCCAGAGCGCGCGACTCCAACTCGGGGCCTGGACCGGGTTCTGGGGGGCAGGTCAGTACACGAGGTTGTACCGCCCGAGGTCCGACAGATCCGTTGGCCAGCATGTCGCGCGATCCAACGGCCCGGGCGATCCCGGCGCCGATCAGATCCGTGAGGGATGTGCGGCGCTGGCGCGGCGACATGTTCGACGCCCGCGGCATCGTCGCCGCGGCGCTGGCGCTTCCGTGCATCGGCGCTCCTTGCCCCGCCTGTCAGTTCCGGGGGCGGGCGGGTTGGCGCCGACTACATCTGCGCAGGGGATCAAGACCGTCGCAATCAGAGATTGCACGTTGCCCACCAACGAAGTCGATCAGCTTTGGATCAGCTCGTTATCACCCCGAAGCACCGCGCCGCCCGCCATGATGGAGAACATCAAGGCGCGGTATCTCAGCGGTTGATTGCATCGCTGAGTCGTGCAATCTCGTCATTCGTCAATGGACGAATGCTGACGCCGTTGTTGCTTGCGACGCGAGCGGCAACGTCAGTGCCACCAGCCCACACGTCAAAGGACTTCGACTGCCCAGAAGTCAACGCATCAACTAGTGCCTTCGAAGATGGATACCAAATGTCCATGTCGGACTTCACGGTGGTGCGTGCCCGATTCAACCACACGTACATTTGGCCTTCGTTGTCCCCCGTGCCAGCGAAGGCAAACAGTGTCGTCAACTTTGATCCGTTATGTCCACGAATCGGAATCGACACACTCGCTATGTCTGACATTGAGTAACTGGCCGGTTCGCGGGGAGCGGATACCGCGTCGTGCTGGGATTGACAACCAACGGTTAATGCCGGCACAAAGACCAAGCTACTTGTCAAGGTCCATGCCGCCCGGCGCGCAGAGGTACCCACAGAACGTCGTGTACGGGCCGCGATTTGCATCCTTGGGGTCGGTGATAGGCTTTCCATCTTCGTCCCAATCACGCACAGGTGTTTCGCCGGGCTTGTGACGCCAACGACCATCGGGCGCGCGTCTCCACCAATGGTAGTCATTCCAGTCCTTGTTGGGTCCGAGTGGCGGAGTAATCCCATATCCAACCTTAGTTGTTCCCGCCGGGCACTCCCCGCAATCATTCGTTTCCTTCATTCCGTCTTTGAGCGCGCCTTTCTTGATTTGATCACACGAAACGACCCCGCCGGGGTCTTTACCCCCCGGAAACGGACTGTGCGGCTCGCGTGGGTTTCGGATGGGGTCGTCACACGCGAGGCGGTAACAGTTGCCGCGTGAAGGACGAGGCTTGGTGGGCACGGGAGGACCGTGAACATCTGGAGGAAGTGGAATCCAGCCGGGATTGCCCCACTCCTCGTCGGGAATCACGGAAGGCTCGTGCGCCGCCCATCCGTTCCGATCCACATACTTGCCGGGGTTCGACGCCGCGTAGGTATACGCGTTGCCGTGCGCGAGTCGATCGTGCCATGCGCCCCCGGGGTCGCGCTGGATGAACCGCCCGAGCGTTGGCTCGTACATCGCTAATGCGGGAGCTGCAGAGCACGCAACGCAGAGGACTGCGAGCAGAATGGCGAGCGTGTTTCGCATGACATTGGCTCCGCGTGGTTTCGGGCAAGTGTATCAGCGGGGCGGCCCCGGCGTAGGAGGAGTCGGCACAGGACTTGGAGGGATTCGCGGCTGTGGGCCGCCGGGTTGCGGTGGTCGTTGAGGAATCCACGCCTCCGGCGGGAGCGATCGGGGGCGTTGGACTGTTGGCGGACGATTCTTCGCCATTTCTTTACCAACGGCTTCGGCAAGGAACCCGAGGTTCAACCGGCACGTCGGGTCGAGCCGATGAGCGGTCGAGTACGCCTCCTGCGCCTCTGACAAGCGCCCAAGGTCGTAAAGGGCGTGTCCGCGTGTCACAAAGAACAGGGCCAGTTCCTGCGAGGGTGAGAGCGGCTTGAGGTAGTTCCCGAACTCGACTTCAGCATCGGTGATCTTGAACGGCCACTCCCGGAAGTGATCGTCGGGAGGCGTGAGCAGGCCCCGGCTCGTGCATTCGATGTTGAACGATTCGGTGGCGCTCTCCCACTTGGCGTACACGTGGGCTATCGTTGTCACGAGTTTGAGCGGATAGCCGAGCCTTCGCCCGACGGCCACGTTCAGCACCGGCATCGAGATACACGTTCCGCTCTTGGCGCCGCCGGTCAGGCCGTGGATGAAGACGCTCCGTGAGTCGGTGAAGTCCGGCCTGAGCACCTTGTCCTGATCGTACTGAACGCCGCATTCGAGTTGCAGCACCGTCACCAGCATCATCATGCGAAAGAAGGCTTCGGAGTTCTCGTACTCCGATGGGTTCTGGTGAAACTTGTAGATGTGCCGATCCGTCTCTTGCTTGACGCGCGCCGCCCAACCGTCGATCGTGGCAAGCACGGCCTTCGGATCAACGCCCTCGAACCCGGGCAGCCCGTCGGCGCACGCGATGTTCATGGCCGCGATATCGATCTTCGCCAGTTCATCCGGGGTCATGGTGAGCAAGTCGAAGCGGGTCAGCCGGTGCTCTGGCACCGCAGCGACAGCCGGGGGCGCGTGGTCGCTTTTTCGAGTCGCTTCGCGCGGTATGAGCGTGCCGCCGAGCAAACCAGCCCCGAGCAACGCGACGCCTGCGATCGCCATGCCGAGCCAGCGACGCGGTGGCTTCGCCGGGGGAGCGATGCTCGACCGCTTCTGAGGTGGAGCCGACGTCGGCTTGGGACGGGGCTTGGGCATCGAACTACCAGAATGCCGGGCTTCGGAAGTCCTTCGACTACGCAGATGGCTGGGCCAACATCGAAGCACCGTTCCCATCCGGCCCCCGATCGCCGACACCTGTAAACGGAGAGTCTGAGAGCGCGAGAGTTTGGGTGCGTCGGGCGTCCGGATGGCCCGTTCCGATCGGGCCCCTCCGCTCTCCCCCCAAAGCCGAGAGCGCCGAACCCCCGCCACGGGTCGCCAGCGGGGCCGATTGGTGCGCCCGAGCCGTCAACGACACGGCCCGCCCAAGTTGGGACGGGCCGCGAAAACTCCCCGACTAGGACTCGAACCTAGAACCTAGCGGTTAACAGCCGCTCGCTCTACCATTGAGCTATCGGGGATCGGTCCGCCAGCATCATCTATGCGGGCGGTTTTGGGAAGGGGAGGATACCCACCGCCAGCGGGGTATCAAGTCATTCCGCTCCCGAACACATTCCGAATCGCTCCGCAGGCGCGACGACGGGTAGTGTGCGGCCATGGCTCGCGGTCCGATCGGCAAGGCGTGCAACAAGTGGTCGCGGTCGATGCACCGGTGGGGCGCGATCCTGGCGAGCGTGCCGCTGATGATCGTCATCGCGTCCGGGCTGCTGCTTCAGTGGAAGAAGGAACTCGCGTGGGTGCAGCCGCCCGAGCGGAGGGGAACGGAGGCGGCCCCTTCGATCGGGCTCGGGGCGATTCTGCAAGCGGCGAAGTCCGAGCCCCGTGCGGGCGTTCGCTCGTGGGCTGACATCGACCGGCTCGACTTCCGTCCCGCGCGCGGCGTGGTCAAGGTGCTCTGCGCGAGCCGCTGGGAACTCCAGCTGGACGCGGCCAGCGGCGCGGTGCTCTCGTCGGCGTACAGGCGCTCGGACCTCATCGAGTCGATCCACGACGGCTCGTTCTTCCACAGTGCCGCGAAGCACTGGGTGTTCTTCCCGGCGGGCGTGGCGCTGCTGGGGCTGTGGGTGACGGGGCTGTACCTGTGGGCGCTGCCGCTCGTCGCGCGACGGAACGGGCGGCGGCGGCGCGGGGCTCACCGGGGCGCGGTGACGAGCGGGAGCACCTCCACCTCAACATCCCCGGAGTGATCCTTGCCCGCGGCGATGGACACCTTGTACTTGCCGGGCGGGACGAAGACCGGCAGCCCGTCGGCGTTGGGGATGCGCTGCTTCTCGTCGGGCATGAGGTCCCACAGCACGCGCCCGAGCCCGGGGCTGCCCGGGGCCTTCAGTTCGCGGATGGTGGTGTCGTTGGAGTCCTTGATGGTGATCTTCACGCCGTCGGGGTTGTAGTCCCGGAGCCAGAAGGAAAGGAAGACGCCCCGCTCGGGGTTGGGGGCGATGAACATGCGGTCGCTCCAGAGCCCGCCGTGCGCGCCGTTGTAGTGCGGGCGCCCGGGGAGCGGCGAGAAGGCGTGGAAGGGCGATGCGACGATCGCGGGGGTGAGCCGGGCGAGCGCGGACGCGTCGTCGAGCGTCCAGATGGATCGCCCGTGGGTTGCGACCACGAGGTCGTGCTCACGGGGCTGGATTTTGAGGTCGTCGATGGCCACGGTCGGCAGGGTGTCGGTGTTGAGCTTGACCCAGCGCCCGCCGCGGTCGATGGAGACGAAGATGGCGCGCTCGGTGCCGGCGTAGAGGACATCGGGGTTCTTCGGATCCTCACGGATGGTCTTGACGGGAGCGCCAGCAGGAAGGTTCGAAGCGATGGAGGTCCACGAGGCGCCGGCGTCGCTCGTCATGAGGAGGATGGGGTCGAAGAAGTCGCTGCGGTGGCCATCGACGGCGGCGTAGGCGCGGCGCTCGTCATGGCGGGAGGCCTCGAGCTTGGCGACATAGAAGCCGCGGGCGTCGGGGGGAGTGACTTCCCGCCACGACGCGCCCCCGTCGGGGGTGTAGTGGATCAGGCCGTCGTCGGTGCCCGCCCACAGCACGCCCGCCTTGAGCGGTGACTCCGCGAGCGAAACGACGGTGCCGGCGGTCTCGGCGTCGGACCCTTCGGTGGTCAGGGCGACCGGGTTCTCTCGCGCCAGACGCGAGAGGTCGGCGCTGATGCGGGTCCACTTCTCGCCCCGCTCGTCGAGCCGGAAGACGGCGTTCCCGGCGAGGTAGAGCACCGTGGGGTCGTGCGGTGAGATGAAGAAGGGCGCGTTCCAGTTGAAGCGGTTGCGCGGCTGACCCTCCTTGGGCGCGGGCTTGAGGTAGCGGGTCTCGTTGGTGTCCAGCCGGATGCGGTAGAGATTGCCCCCCTGCCACTCGGCGTAGACGATGTTGCGATCGACGGGGTCGAAGTCGACATGGAAGCCGTCGCCCCCCATGAAGTGGAACCAGTGCTGGTTGGTGAGCCCGCCCTCGCGTCCCATGAACTTGCCGTCGTCGTGTTGACGGGAATCGGAGACGCCGTACCACGAGCCGTTGTCCTGGAGGCCGCCGGCGATGCGGTAGGGGTCGGAGTCGTCGACCTCGACATTGTAGAACTGCCCGACAGCGAGGTGGTTGTGGAAGTCCCACGACTCGGCGCCGTCGTACGAGACATAGATCCCGCCGTCGTTGCCGATGAGCAATTGATCGGGGTCGGTGGGCGAGATGGCGATGGCGTGATAATCGACATGGGCGACATGCGCGGCGCCGGAGCGGAAGGTCGTGCCGCCGTCGTCGGAGATGTAGAGGTGCCAGCCCAGCATGTAGACGCGCTGATCGTTGTCGGGGTCCATGAGGATGCGGGAGAAGTAGAAGGCGCGGGGGTTGAAATCGCCCAGGCGGCGCCAGGTCTCCCCGGCGTCCTCGGAGCGGAAGACGCCCCCGGAGCGCGAGCGGTCGTTGAAGGGCTCGGCGACGCGCCCCCCTTCGTCGGACTCGATCACGGCCATGACGATGTTGGGCTTCTTCGGATGGACGGCGAGCCCGATGCGCCCTGTGCGGGCCGGGAGCCCGTTGGTCAGCTTCTGCCAGGTGGCGCCGGCGTCGCGCGAGCGGTAGATGCCCCCCTCGGGGCCGCCCGACTGGTAGGAGTGGATGGTGCGCCGACGGGCGTACATCGCCGCGAAGACGGTGTCGGGCTGCGACTCGGAGACCTTCACATCGCACGCGCCGGTGTCGGCGTCGATGCGCAGCGACGGGGTCCAGGTCTTGCCCCCGTCGGTGGTCTTGTAGACGCCCCGCGTCTCGCTCGCGCCCCAGAGATGGCCCAGGGCGGCGACGAAGCACACATCGGGGTTGCGGGGGTCGAGCGCCAGGGCGGGGATGTCGTGGCTGTCTTCGAGGCCCAGGGGCTCGAACTTGCCCCCCCCGTCGGTGGAGCGGTAGACGCCGGCGCCCCAGGAGGAGCTGTTGCGCCCGTTGCCCTCACCCGTGCCGACCCAGACGATCTTGGCCTTGCCCTTCTCGGCGCGCTCTTCCTCGGGGACGGGCTCTTCTTCGGACGCCCAGCCGGGCCAACTCGGAGGAGCGTCGGCGACGCCGATGCTGCCGATCGAGCTGGTGGCCTCATCGTCGAAGACGGGCGAGTAGGTTGTGCCGGCGTTGGTGGTCTTCCACAGCCCTCCGGTTGCGAAGCCGACGAACCAGGACTTGCCGGACCCCGGCGCGAAAGCGACGGCGCCGACACGCCCGCCCATGTTCGCGGGTCCGATGCTGCGCCAGGCGAGCGCGCGGAGATCGTCCTCGGTCAGCGCCC
>DOJA01000340.1:0-5065 GCA_003511945.1 Phycisphaerales bacterium
CGAGGTGGGGCACCACGTGCAGCAGCTCTTGGGCACGAGCGACCGCGTGCAGGCGGCCCGCCAGCGGCTGGACGAGGCGGCGGGCAACGACCTGTCGGTCCGCCTCGAGCTCCAGGCCGACTACTACGCCGGGGTGTGGGCCCACCACGCGCAGCGGGCCCGGGCGATCCTCGAGCGCGGCGATGTCGAGGAGGGCCTCCGCGCCGCCGCCGCCATCGGGGACGACCGGCTGCAGCTCCGCTCCCAGGGCTTCGCGGTGCCCGACTCGTTCACTCACGGCACGTCGGAGCAGCGCGTCCGCTGGTTCACCAAGGGCCTGGAGTCGGGCGACGCGTCGGGCGGCGACACATTCTCAGCGAGCCCGCTGTAGCCCTCGGCGGGTCCACGCCCATCCGGCGTCGGGCAAGCGGAGCGGCGCGCATGTACACTGGGACGATGCACTACGACGCCCACGGCCCGGTGATCGCCGACCTCGAGGCGCGGATCTCAACGATCCGCGACTCTCTTTAACTACGACGCGCGCCGGGCCTCCCTGACCGAACTCGAAACCCGCATGCAGGCCACCGACTTCTGGGACAACCCGGAGGCCGCCAAGGGCGTCGTCGCGGAGATGAAGTCCCTCAAGGCCCAGGTCGATCCCCTCGCCGGGGTGATGGACCAGTTCGAGAACGCCCGGGTGGCCTACGAGATGGCCCGCGAGGCGGGGGACCGGGACCTGCTCGCCGAGGCCGACGAGTCGCTCTTCGCGCTCCAGGCCCGGATGCAGCGGGTCGAGCTCCTCTCGCTCCTCTCCGAGAAGCACGACCACCGCAACTGCTTCCTCACCATCTCCGCCGGCGACGGGGGCACCGAGGCCAACGACTGGGCCGAGATGCTCCTGCGCATGTACCTCTTCTATCTCGAGGCCCACCCCGAATGGAAGCTCGAAGAAATCGAGCGGTCCTACGGCACCGAAGTCGGGCTCGACTCCGTCACTCTCAAGGTCAGCGGCCCGCACGCCTTCGGCTACCTCAAGTGCGAACGCGGCACCCACCGCCTCGCCCGCGTCAGCCCCTTCAACGCCCAGGGCAAGCGACAGACCTCCTTCGCCACGGTCGATGTCACCCCCGAGTTCGAGGAGTCCAGCGTCGAGATCCCCGACAAGGACCTCGAGATCACCCCCTTCGTCCGCGCCAGCGGCCCGGGCGGCCAGAATGTCAACAAGGTCAGCACCCGGATCGAGCTCCGCGTCACACTCTCGGACCTGCCCATCTCGCGGGCGGCGCTCGACCGACTCCGCCAAGCCGCCGGGCGGAAGGTCAACGCCCTGGGCGAACTCGTCCTGGCCTCCGACGAGCACCGCAGCCAGCTCCGCAACCGCGAGGAGTGCCTGTCGCGCCTGCGCGAGTTGATCGTCCGTGCCCTGACACCCCCCAAACCGCGGCGCCCTACGAAGCCCACCGCCGCCAGCCGCCGACGCCGCGCAGAGGCCAAGTCGCGCCGATCAGCGACCAAGAAGGGCCGCGGTGCCCCCCCGGAGGCGTCCGGGGACTGAACGCCCACTCCGGAATGTGCTTCCTACCCCCGGTGGGACGGGCGGCCCGCCCGTCTCTCCCCGCCTTCTCGGGACCATTCTCCGAGCCATCTTGAACGGGCCGCTCAAGATGGCCGACCGATTTGACAGGGCCGGGGGCGCCGGGGGTTGCCTGCCGCCGGGGCGAGCGTATCTTTCACACACCAGTAAAGCATTTTACCGGCGCGGCTCGGGCTCGACGGTCGATCCGTCAACACCCAATGATTCTTCTCAGTAAACCGTTTTAGTCCGCCCGCCATCGCATCGCTTCTCCACCACGCCGCGAAACCTCGACACCCTGTCACGCCGGAACGAATTCCTCACCCTCCAAAGACGCCCCGAAGGAAGAGAGAGACCCGCATGAACACCCCCTGTTGGATCAAGTGCACCACCACGACCGCTCTGCTGACCCTCGCCGGGATCGCAGCCGCCCAGCCGATCGTCGACGGCAAACTCGACATGGCCGACGGCTACTCCGGGCCGTTCGCCCTCCAGACCTCGACCGTCATCGACTTCGAGGCCGCACCGCGCGTGCTCATCACCGCGATGTCCAACCAGTCCAACATCCTGGGCAAGGGCGAGTTCGCCACCGCCGGCACCCAGAGCGCGCCCGACGAGAGCGACCCCGCCGGCGTGGCCTCGGGCGTCGAGATCGCTATCCGCCTCACCGACCTGCCCGGGCAGGGCGTGGGCGTCCCGGGCAACACCATCAAGATTGCCGGGTTCATCTCCGGCGGCTCGTTCGCTTCCAACCAGTTCATCGGCGGGCTCGATGGCGACCCGGAGAACCTCGGCAGTCTGCGGAATGTCAACCTCGAAGCCGACCATTCCGGCAAGCAGTACCTCGCCATCAGCACCGCGACCCGCTCCCCGATCGCCCCGACCCTCGACGGCGTGCGCTCCATGACCGAGGGCTACGGCCCGCGCGCCCCGCAGACCAATGTCGGCACCGGATTCGGGTCCAACAGCGTCAACCCCCCCGCGAAGAACGCCGCCAACGGCTCCGAGATCAACGGCGCCTACGGCTACATCTGGGACAACGCCACCCCCGGCAACCCCAACGACGATGTCCTGGTCATCTTCATCGCCGGCAACCTCGAGCCCAACTTCAACCGACTCAACCTCTTCATCGACTCCGCCGCCGGCGGCCAGAACACCATCACCCGCACCAACTCCACTCAGGGCTTCAACTCCCTCATCCGCTGGGGCGAGAACGCCGACGGCACCAGCCCGCAGGAGCCCACCGACACCGGCCCCGGGTTGACATTCGACTCCGACTGCTCCCCCGACATCTGGATCAGCATCAATCACGGCAACGGCGGCCCCGCTACCACCAACGCCGCCCGCGAGGCCTTCGCCGACTCCGCGGTGCTCCTGAGCAACGCCGCGGGTCCCGGCACCTTCTTCGGCCCCGCCACCATCGCCCTCACCCCCGGCACCCCCGCCTCAGGCCCCCTCGCCGGCAGCATGGCCATGAGCGCCGACGCCCTCCGCTTCGAGATCGACAACCGCAACAGCAGCGGCGCCGGCGCCGTCGCTCCCAACAACGGCGGCGTCGGCGGACGCGTCTCCCTCCCCGGAGGCGGCTCGCAGATGGACGACTCCGCCCCCGCGTCGGTCGTCACCGGCATGGAGTTCAAGATCCCCCTCGACGGCGCGGGCTGGGACGGCCTGACCAACCAGATCAAGATCGCCGGCATCATCACCGGCTTCAACTGGGACTTCATGTCCAACCAGGCCATCGGCGGGCTCACCAGCATGTCCAGCCCCGTCCCCGGCAACCTCGGCTTCCCCGCAAAGGATGTCGACTTCACCCAGTGGGACAACAACCAGTTCGTCACCGTCACGCTCCCGGGCGTCATCCCCGCTGGCCCAGCCGCCTCCGCCATCGACGGCTCCATCACCGGCGCCGACTCCGCCCGCTACGGCGCGCCCCTCTGGACCAACGCCACCAACGCCTCCGCCTTCGGCAACGCCCGCAACACCATGACGCCACCCTTCACCGTCACCGCCGACCGCGCCAACGGCTCCGAACTCAACGCCGTCTACGCCTATGTCGCCAATGACCCCGCCAACGCCAACAAGCCCACCCTCTACATCATGGCCACCGGAAACCTGCACGACTTCAACAAGCTCATCCTCTTCATCGACGCCGACCCCGCCCAGGGCCAGAACGACATCCGAGGCGACAACGCAAGCGTCGGCAATTTCAACGCCGCCCTCGGCGGGCCGGACGGCTTCACCTTCGACGCCGGATTCACCGCCGACTACGCCATCGCCTACGAGATCGGGTTCAACAGCGACACCATGATGGCCGAGCACTCCCTCTACGGCCTGCAGCTCCTCACCGGAGGCGGAGGGTTCGGCGCCCGCGCCGCCCAGGGAACCAAGGCCGGCCAGACCCCGGCCCTCCAGGGCGAGATCATCGCCCGCGTCGGCTTCGGGTCCAACGACCTCACCCCGACGCCCGTCGGCCAGAACCCCACCTTCTACGACCGATCCATCCGCTCCAACGGCTCCGAGCTCAACGCCGTCTACATGTTCGAGGACGACTTCGACCTCTACTTCTTCATCCCCGGGAACCTCGAAGCCAACCTCACCAGCGTCGAGATCTTCATCGACAACATCCCGGGCGGCCAGAACACCCTCATCTTCGACTCCCGCGACAGCCAGGACCCCCTCTACACCGGCAACCCCAATGTCGACTTCGGCGCCCTCAACCGGATGGGCGGCCCCGTGCTCGACGAGATGATGATGGTCACCAACGAAGGGCTCACCTTCGACACCGGAGTCGAGCCCGACTTCTACTTCTCCTTCCGCGCCGGCGACTTCGCCCAGAGCCAGGACGACCCAACCCCCGGCGTCGGCTCCTTCAACATCTTCGGCAACTACGCCCGTCTCCGCACGCTCGCCGACCCCGTCGGCCCGTTGCCCGCCTCCTACAGCCGCTTCATGGGATCCGTCGCCAACGATGTCATCGCCGCCGACCCGACCTTCCAGGGCGGCGACCAGAGCGAGTTCGCCCAGGCCGCCATCGACAACTCCAACCTCGGCGGCGTGGGCGGCGGTCGTTCCTTCGTCTGCTCCGACGGCACCGAGACCAACCCCGCCTCCGTGACCCGAGGCATCGAGATCCGAATCGACAAGGCCGACATCGACGCCGCCGGACCCGCCCCGACCCCAATGAAGGTCGTCATCTTCCTCAACGGATTCGGCCACGGGAATGTCTCGAACCAGGTCCTCGGCTCGGCGTGCGTCAACGACCTGGGCGAGCCGCGCGATGTCGACTTCTCCGCCATCCCGGCCAACCAGTTCATCGCCTACCCCTTGGCCCTCGCCCAGAACCCCGACTGCCGCCAGGACGGCGACGCCAACGGCGACGGCTTCGTCGACTTCGACGACATCACCGATGTCCTCTCCAACTGGCTCGACAACTACCTCCCCACCCCCGGCACCGGCCCCGGCGACGCCGACGGCAACGGCGTCGTCAACTTCGACGACATCACCACCATC
>DOJA01000340.1:5155-5679 GCA_003511945.1 Phycisphaerales bacterium
TTCGACGACATCACCACCATCCTCTCCTTCTGGCTGAACGGAGTCGCCTGCAACCCCTGAGTGGCCCCACCGGGAGTGAGCTCGTCTTCCGGCGGCCCGGGCCGCCCGCCCCTCTCTCCCGGCCCCTACTGGTTCACCCTCCGCGCGGCTCGAAGACTCACCCCTGACCCCGACAACGCCTGACCCCACGGGGGAGCCCCACGGCTCCCCCGCTTTGTTTTCTCGCCCCCCACAACCCGTGATCCCCGCCCCCCGGGGGTGCCAGTTTGGCACTCACCGCCTCACCGCCAAGGGGTCGGTGGCAGTCCGGTCGGTGCGGCCATTCGGCATAAGTCTCAATCCGCTCAATCTTTGCAACGACCTCCCGCGGGCGCGAGCTTTGCAATCTCCAGGTGCGATGCTGTCCTCGCGCCATCAATCCGAGAGCGCCCCCGCCCCGGGGCGTCTGAACCTGCTGCTCTCGGCGGCCGGCCCGGTCTCCTGGCGCGACGAATCCTGGGCCGACGCCCTCCCGCGCCTGCTCG
>DOJA01000340.1:5768-5916 GCA_003511945.1 Phycisphaerales bacterium
CGACGCCCTCCCGCGCCTGCTCGAGCCCATGGGCGTCCGGACCTGGCGCGTCCGCAGCGGGCGGGAGGCCACCCGCGTCCTCCAGGCCGTCCCCATGCACATCGCCCTGGTCGACCTGGCCCTCCCCATCGACGACTCGACCCCCACC
>DOJA01000275.1:0-11005 GCA_003511945.1 Phycisphaerales bacterium
GCATGACTTTCAATCCATTCTCCGCAGTAAAGAAGCCGTCGCAGTTGACGAATCTCCGGAGTGATTGTAACTCCCAGCGCCTGTTCGAGCGCATGCACGGCCCCCCGGCCCCCCGGGCCCTGACCGATCAGGTACGCCATGACCGCAGACCATCTGGCCTACAAGCGCGCGACCTCGGTGAGTCTCATCGGCCTGGCGATCCAGGCGCTGCTGGGCGTCGTGCTGCTGCTCTACGCCTTTCTGGGGTCGGACGCGGCCGCGCTGACGGGCGCGTTCGCGGTCCTGCTGGGGGTGCCGATCTGGGTGTCGCTCGCGCTGGTGTTCCACCAGCACCGGCTGGAGCGCCTGGAGTCGATGGAAGCGGAGGCCTACGCCGCATCGGGGGCCGCGCAGAGTTCGGTGTTTGATGAGGCCGCCCGGGAGATCCGCTCCGCCGCCGCCCGACTGGCGTGGATGCACCGTTGGTTCCTGCCGGGCATGAGTCTGGTCGTGGCGGTGGCGTTCGCGGGGATCGGGTTCGCCCGGTTCCTCGTCACCCGGGGGAGCATGCTCGAAACGCCCTTCTGGACCCAGCCCACGCAGCCGGGGTGGGCGATCTCGATCGGTGTCGGGGCGGCGGTCATCGGGTTCATCTTCGCCCGGTTCGTCGCCGGGATGGCCAAGCAGAAGGCCTGGGTGCTGCTGAACGCGGGCTCGGGCGCGGCGGTCGGGGCGGCGCTCATCGGGGCGGCGCTGGCCGTCGCGCACTTCGTCGCGTTTGCCGCCAAGGACACCACGGTTCTGCGCTACCTCGGGCCGTCCCTCGCCGTCGCCATGATGGCGCTCGCCGGCGAGATGCTGATGTCGTTCGTGCTGAACCTCTACCGCCCGCGCCGGGCCGGCGAGGTGCAGCGCCCCGCGATGGACTCCCGCGTCCTCGCCTTCATCGCGGCGCCCGACCGCTTCGCGGAATCCATCAGCGACGCGATCAACTACCAGTTCGGGTTCAATGTCGCCTCGACCTGGTTCTACCGCCTGCTGGCCCGCTCCGTGCTCAGTCTGGGGGTGCTGGCGCTGCTGGTCCTGTGGGGCATGTCGGTCTTCACGGTGGTCCGTCCCGAGGAACGCGGGCTGCTGGTCCGCAACGGCGCGCTGATCCGCGAGGTCGGCCCCGGGCTCACCATCGACCTGCCCTGGCCCTGGTCCGTCGTCGAGCGCTACCCCGCGAACGCGACCTCGCAGGTCCGGGTGGGATCACCCAACCCGACCAAGGAAGGCCCGATCCTCTGGACCAACCAGCACACGGACGAGGCGGAGAAGTTCTTCATCGTGCAGCCGGCGCCCGCGACGCCCCCCTCGGGCGGCGCTGCGGTCGAGGGCGCCCGCGCGGGGGATGTGAACCTGCTGGCGGCGGAGGTTCCCATCTCGTTCGTCATCAGCGACCTGGTCAGTTTCAAGCGACTGGCGCAGACCGGCCCGCGGGACCAGCCCGACAAGGTCCGGCACGACCTGCTCCGGGCGGTCGCTTCGGGCGTGGTGACGCGGTTCTTCGCGTCGCGCCGGATCGATGAGATCCTGGGCGCCGCCCGGGGCGACATGGCCCGCGAGCTGGCGGTGCTGATCCAACAGGCCTTCGATCGGCTCGGCGCGCCCTCCGCCGACACTGGGGCGCCGAGCGGCGCCGGGGTGCGGATCACCTTCGTGGGCATCGCCGGCGTCCACCCCGAGCAGTCGGTGGCGCCGGCGTTCGAGGGGGTGGTGGCGGCCGACCAGAAGCGGTCCGCCGAGATCGAGCGCGCCCACGCCGACGCCACCCGAGCGCTGGCCGGCGTCGTGGGCGACATCGACCGCGCCCAAGCCATCATCGCCGAGCTGGACGCACTGGACGCGCTGAAGGCCTCCGCTTCGCCCCGCGAGGGCGTGGCGGCGCAGGAGCAGCGCGTCATCGACCTGATCACACAGGCCGGTGGTGAGGCGGCGGTGCTGATCGCCCGCGCCCGCGCCGAGCGGTGGACCAAGCACATGGCCGCCCGGGGACGCGTCGCGTCCAACGAGGGCATGCTCGCGTCCTACAACGCGGCCCCGGGTCCGTTCCGGGTCGAGCGCTACCTGACGGCGCTCCGCGAGGCGCTGAAGAACTCGCGGGTCGTGCTCACGCCCTTCGAGGACACCAGGATCAGGTTGAACCAGGAAGAACTTGTGCCGGTGATCTCCGGCTTTGACCCGGGGCCGGAGGCGAAATGACCCGCGCCCAGGCCAAGGAGGCCGCCCAGTGAGGATCCCGCTTCTGATCGTGATGTCCGCGCTCATCGTCGGCGGATTCCTTCTCTATATGTCGTCGTACACGGTCCGCTTCAACGAGGCGGCCATCGTCACCACCTTCGGGCAGGTCTCCGACCGGGGCGTGGTCACCGAGCCGGGGCTGCGGTTCAAGTGGCCCGCGCCGGTGCAGAGCGTGACCACCTACGACACCCGCGCCCGCTTCCTGACCACCCGGGGCGAGACCCAGCAGACCGCCGACGACCGCCAGATCATCGTGGAGGCGTTCCTCGTGTGGCGCGTCAGCAATCCGCTGGAGTTCTACAAGCGCAACCGCGACCAGGCGGGCGGGGCCGCGGCGCAGCAGTTCCGCAAGGCCGAGGACCAGCTCACGAGCGTCCTCCGCAGCGCGCTCTCGGAGGTCAGCCGCTACCGGCTCACGGACCTGTTCGGCGCCGAGGCCGGGGGGTCGAAGCTGCCCGAGCTCGAACAGTCGATCCTCGACCGCCTCCGCCTGCCCTCCGATCAGGGCGGGTGGGATGTCGGCTCCTTCGGCGTCGAGGTCCTGCTCGTGGGCATCAGCAGCATCGAGTTGCCCGAGGAGACGACCCGTCAGGTCTTTGAGCGCATGACCGAGGGGCGCAAACGGCTCGCCGCCAAGACCGAGAGCGAAGGCCAGGCCGAGGCGACCGCGATCCGCAGCCAGGCCGACGCCGCCGCCGAACGGATCCGCGCGTTCGCCCGCCTCCGCGCCGACCAGATCCGCAACGAGGGTCAGCGCGAGGCCGCCCAGTACCTGGCGGCCCTGAAAGAGGACGAAGAGCTCGCCTCGTTCCTCCTCACGCTCGACCTGATGCGCGATTCGCTGGGGCGCAAGTCGACCGTGGTGCTGCCGACCTCGCTGCCCGGGCTGCTGATGTTCCGCCCCGAAACGCTGATGCGGGTCCGCGCGGGGATGCTGCCGCCGTCGGAGAGCAGGCCGGGGACGGTCGCGCCCGCGGGCGGCACTGGGGCTCAGCCGTGAGCCGGTTCGACGGACAGGACGCGGGCGTGCCCCAGGAGCGGGACGAATCGCTGATCGAGGCGATGCCCACCGAGGAGCCGCGCCGGGCCGCGTCGCTCACACTCCGCACCGACGAGGACCGCGAGTCCCGGGCCGTCTCGCTCGAAGCCGCGAACAAGTCCCTCGCGGATGCGCTGCGCATCACTTACCGGCTGCTCCAGTTCGTCATGGCGGCGCTGGTGGTGCTCTTCGTCTTCAGCGGGTTCCAGCAGGTGAACCAGGCGGAGACTGGCATCCGCGTCGACCTCGGGCGGATCAGGGGCGAGCGCCTCGAGCCCGGGTTCCAGTTCTCGTGGCCCTACCCCATCGGGGAGATCATCAAGGTCCAGCGCGGCAGCCAGACCGTCGAACTCGACGAATCCTTCTGGCCCAACCTGAGCCCCGAGGACCGGCGGCGCGCGATCTCGGAGCTCGGATCAGGCAGCGGCGCGCTCACCCCGGGGCGCGACGGCGCCCTGCTCACCGCCGACCAGAACCTCGCCCACGCGCAGTTCTCCGTCGTCTACGAGCTCGCCAACCCCTCCGCCAATGTGCGCAACCTCGATCCCGCGTTCCAGAGGAGCGTGGTCCGCTCCGCGGTCGAGCGCGCCGCTGTCGCGGTGGTGGCGACCATCCCGATCGAGGATCTGCTCAAGCGCGGCACGGGGACCGACCAGTCCGGACGGCGCGAGAACAGCGTCGAGTCCCAGGTCCGCGCCCGCGCGCAGGCCGCCCTCGACACGATCGAGTCGGGCCTGCGGATCAACCAGGTGATCCTGCGGGCCGCGATTCCGCCCCTGCGCGTGCGCCGCGAGTTCGACCAGGTGCAGAGCGCCCAGGCCGAGGCCGCCAAGCAGCGCGAACAGGCGCTGGGCGACCGGAGCAAGCGCCTGAACGAGGCCGCGGGGAGCGCGCACGCGCCGCTGCTCGAGATGATCGACCAGTACGAGGCGGCCTTGCAGACGGGCGACCGCGCCGGCGCCGAGGCGACGCTGGCGCAGATCGACCGCGTCTTCGACGGCGCCGTCGAGGGCGGGCGCGTCGAGGTCGCGGGGCGCACCTTCGAAGGCGTGCGCCTCTCGGGCGAGGTGGCGTCGATGCTCTCGGCGGCCCGCCAGCACCGCTCCACCATCGTCCAGCAGGCGCAGCGCCAGGCCGAGACCTTCCGCGCCAAACTCACCCAGTACCGCGCCAGCCCCGCCGTCTTCCTCGTCAGCGAGTGGGCCGACGCCCTCCGCGCGCACCTGGCGGGCAAGGAGGTCGAGGTGCTCTGGGCGCCCCCCGAGGCGGGGTCGTTCGAGGTCCTGCTCTCCCCCGATCCCGAGCTGACCCGCCAGAAGGAGCGCGACCGCTTCGGCGCCGATGTGGACGCCAACATCCGGCTCCAGCAGGGCCAGTCCCGGTGAGCGGGCGAACCGCGGCCCGCGTGATCCGTACCGGTGTCGGGATCGACTGATCGGTCCCTGAAGGAGCCGCAGCGCAGATGGCCACAGCGAACCCGGAAGCACCCCCCCGGCGAGGGGCATCGAGCGACGACCGCCCGGTGGTCGCCGCCCAGAACCTCACCAAGGTCTTCAAGGACTTCTGGCTCCGCGACCGCGCCCGCGCGGTCGACGGCATCGACTTCGAGATCCGGCGCGGCGAGATCTTCGGGCTCCTCGGGCCTAACGGCTCGGGCAAGTCGACGACGATCAAGATGGTCCTGGGGCTCCTCAAGCGCTCCCGCGGACGCCTCGTCGTGCTGGGCAAGGCGCCCAACGATGTCGCGGTGAAGAAGCGCATCGGCTACCTCCCCGAGGAGTCCTACCTTTACCCCTTCCTCAACGCCCGCGAGACCCTCGATTACTACGCCAAGCTCTTCGGGCTCGAGCGGCGCGTGCGCCTGCGGCGCATCGACGAACTGCTCGATATGGTGGGTCTGGGCGGCGCCCAGCACCGCCAGGTCCGCGAGTATTCCAAGGGCATGCAGCGCCGCATCGGGATCGCCCAGGCCCTCATCAACGACCCCGAGTTCCTCATCCTCGACGAGCCCACCACCGGGCTTGATCCGCTGGGCACCCGCCAGGTCAAGGACCTCATCATCCACCTGGGCGAGCGGGGCAAGACCATCCTCCTCTCGAGCCACCTCCTCTCCGATGTCGAGGATTGCGTCGACCGCATGGTCATCCTCTACGGCGGAAAGATCCGCGCCCAGGGCACCTGCGACGAACTCCTCGAAGCCACCGAGAAGTCCGTCATCGAGACCGACGCCCTGGACGACGCGACCCTTGCCGACCTGCGCCGTGTGCTCGATCGGCACCACAAGCGCCTGGAGCGCGTCTCCAAGCCCCGCCAGCGCCTGGAAGACCTGTTCGTCGGGCTCGTCGAGCGCGCCCGGGCCGAGCAGGCCGCCACCAGCGGCGCGCAGGCGGGCGGCTCCACGGCGTCCTTCCTGCTGGGGCAAGAGCCCGGCGATCAGCCCGCGGATGGAGCCGCGTTGATCGACCGACTGACCGCGACCGACGAGCGCGCCCCCGCCGACCGTCCCATGGACACCGAGCGCGCGGCCCCCGCCGGCCCCGACCGCTCCGTGCTCGCCGGGCTCGAGAGCGTCGAGGAGCCGGCGCGCAGCGCTCCGCCCCCGACCAGCGCCCCGGCGCCCGTCAACGAGGATCTCATCTCCGGCCTGATGGGCGACGCGGACGATCGCGGGGACCGGGCGGGCCGGGCGGGCCGGGCGGGCCGGGGGGGCCGAACGCCGTGACGCTGTGGACGATCCTCGCCCGCCTGGACCGAACCCAGCGTTCGCGTCGGTTCAAGATCGTCGTCACGGCTCTCGCGGCGGCGCTGACGGTCGGCCTGTTCGCCGCCCTGGCGGTCAAGGCCCACGCCCCCGGCACCGACGAGCAGATCGCCAGGCGCTCCGTCGCCCGCGCCGAACGACGGGAGAAGACCGGCTTCGAGGCCCGCTCCTTCGCCCAGCACGCCGTGCGGCTGTATGACTCCCTCCTCGTGCGGATCAAGCCCCTGCAGGGGCGCTCGGACGACCCGGCGAACGCCGCGCCCGCGACACCGATCATCGGCGCCGTCGTCGTCGCGGCCCTCTTCGCGCTGGTGGGCGGAGCGGTGATCGCCGTCGCGTGGCTCGGTCTGCTGCTGACCTATCTCGGGCTGTTCGTGGTCGGCTGGGGCGTGGGATGGCCGCTGGCGGTCTTTGCGCCGGCGCTTGGCGTGGGACAGCTGCTCGTCGCGGCCACGCCCCTCGCGCTCGCCTTCCTCACCGGCCTGGAAGTCCTGCGCCTGGTGTTCTCCGGGCCTTCGCCCGTGCTGGCGGTCGCGCAGAATGTCCTCAACGAAGCGGTCCGAATGAAGATCTCGCTGGTCTTCATCGTGGTGGTCATTCTGCTGCTGGCCTTTGTCCCCGGAGCGCTGGACCCGTCCCAGCCGCTGCGCTACCGCGTCCAGCAGTGGCTTCAGTACGGCGTGGGGCTGTCCTACGCAGTCCTGACGCTCCTGACGGTCTTCCTCTCGACCGGCACGGTCGCGTTCGAGCAGCGCGACAAGGTCATCTGGCAGACCATGACCAAGCCCGTGCAGCCCTGGCAGTACCTGCTGGGCAAGTGGGTGGGCGTGATGGGGCTGAACGCCGTGCTGCTCGCGGTGATCGCGGGCGGCGTGTTCGCCTTCACCGAGTACCTGCGGCTGCAGCCCGCCCGCGGCGAGATGGCCTTCCATGTCCGCGAGGACGGCGTGGTCACCCTCGACCGTCCCGACCTGATGACGGAGGACCGGCGCATTCTCGAGACCCAGGTCCTCACCGCGCGACGCGGGCGCATGATCGAGCCCTACGACCTGCGCATCAGCGGCCAGACCGACCTGATCGTCGAGTCCAACCTCAAGGGCAAGATGGAGAACGACAGCACCCTCCGCGACACCCCCGAGGCCCGCGCCGGGCTGCGCGCCCAGACCCTCCGGGCCTTCGAAGAGGCCCTGGGCAACGCCATCGAGTCGCGCCTCGCCGAGGCGATGAAGAACGATCCCCTGATCCCGGACTCCCCCGTGACGCGCGCCGCAATCGAACGCGAGATCATGGCTTCCTGGGAGGGCCAGTACCGCTCGATCCCCCCCGGCGGGACCAAGCCCTTCGCGGTGCTGGGGCTCCCCCACACGCCCGAGGGCGCGCCCGCCAGGCCGCTTACTCTGAAGTTCAAGATCAACGCCGGCTCCAACGACCCCAGCGCGATCTACCGCGTCGCCTTCGTTCTGAACGGCGTGGTCTTCGAGCGCCAGGCCGCCCTCAAGTCGGCGCAGACTTTCACCTTCCCCTCCTCGCTCGTGCGCCCCGACGGCGTGCTCGACATCCTCGTCGCCTCGGGCGAGGAGAACCCGCGCGAGCTGAGTTTCCCCCCCGACGGGATCGAGATCCTCTACTCCACGGGCGGGCACGCCGCCAACTTCGTCCGCATCATGCTCTCGGTCTGGGTCAAGCTGGCTTTCATCGCCTCGGTCTCCCTGACGGCGGCGACCTTCCTCAGCTTCCCGGTCGCGTGCCTCGTGGCGCTGTGCGTGCTCTTCGCGGCCGAGTCCGCCGGCTTCCTCCGCACGGCGCTGGAGTACTACACCTCGCGCACGAAGGACGGGGTCGACTGGTTCGCGGTGGGCGTGCGGGCGATCGCGGTGCCCGTCGAGCGTCTGTTCCGGGTGTACGCCTCGCTCCGCCCGGCCGAGAGTCTCGTGGACGGGCGCCTGATCGGGTGGGGGGCGATCGCGCGGTCGATCGCGGTGGTGGGGGGGTTCACGCTGGCGATGCTGGGGCTGGGATGGGCGATCTTCCGCCAGCGCGAACTGGCGACCTACTCCGGCAAGTAGAAGGGGCGAAGATGTCGCGCGACACCACGATCCAGGCCATCGCCGCCCTCGTCATCGCGGGCTGCGTCGTCAGCGCCGGCTGGCTGGTGACGGCGTTGACCGCCGAAGCCGGGCGCGCCCAGCTGGTCTACACCGACCAGGCCGCCGAGGGCGATCCGCCCGAGGTCGCGGTGGGCGTGGCGATGGGCGCCTTCCGCGGCCTGTTCGTCAACTACCTCTGGATCCGGGCCAACCGGCTGAAGGAGGAGGGCAAGTTCTACGAGGCCATGCAGCTGTCGTCGGCGATCACCAAGCTGCAGCCCCGCTTCCCGCGCGTGTGGGTCTTCCACGCCTGGAACATGGCGTACAACATCTCCGTCGCCACCAACACGCGCGAGGAGCGCTGGCAGTGGGTCCGCGCGGGGGTGGACCTTCTCCGGTCCAAGGCGATCCCGCGCAACCCCAACGACACCATGCTCCACAAGGAGCTGGCGTGGATCTTCAACCACAAGATCCAGGGCTTCGCCGACGACGCGAACCATTACTACAAGAAGGAAGTCGCCAAGGAGTGGACGATCATCCTCGGCCCGCCCCCGCGCATGGAGGGGACCCGGGACAGCAACATCGAAGCGATGATCGCGTTCCTGCGCCCGATCGCCGACGCGCCCGACACGATCGAGGGGCTCATCGCCCGAGAGCTGGCCGACCGCGCCGCCGCCCGTGACGGCGCCCCGAGCGCCGAGGCGCAGCCCTCGCGCGTGAAGGAACTCGTCGAGCGGCTCGGCAAGGAGGCCGGGCTGCCGGTCGGCCCGGAGGTGCTCCGCTTCTTCCGCTACCGGCTGGCCTCGCTCGAGTCCTGGCTGCTCCGCGAGCAGGACCGCGACCTCGAGGCCTCCTTCCGCAACGAGGCCATCGACGCCCTGATGCTCGACCCCAACCTCACCGACGCCTGGAGCCGCCTCATCGCCCATATCGCCCGGCGCGTCATCATCGACGACATGCACATGGAGCCGGAGCGGATGATCCGCTTCACGCGGAAGTACGGCCCGCTCGACTGGCGACACCCCTCCGCCCACGCCATCTACTGGTCCGCCCGGGGCGTGGAGGAGGGTCTCGAACGCGACAGCACCACCGAGTTCGACACCCTGAACACCGACCGGATCACGATGCACTCCATCCAGGAGCTCTTCCGCTTCGGGACGGTCCAGTACGACCTGGTGACCGACGAGTACTTCGCGCTCAACAACTTCGACTGGGTGGACGCCTACTCCGACATTGTCGAGGAGGTGATGGCCCGGGGCGGGATCGCCGCCGACACCAAGCAGCGCGCCTACACGCTGTACGGCGCCGGCTACGAGAACTTCATGCGCGATGTCATCCGCGTCGCCTACAACCGCGGGCAGGTCGATCGCGCCGAGCGGTACCACCAGCGACTCCGCACCTGGGAGGGGTTGAACATCAACGACCCGGCCCTCGCCGACGACCTGAAGAGGCCGCTGTCGGAGTTCGTCATGATCGGCTTCAAGGACCGCGTCGCCACGCCGCATGTCGCCAACGCGGAGATCGAGAACGCGATCATCGACGCCCTGCTCACCGGGCTCGCCCAGGGCCGCCCCGAGGTGTTCGCCCGCCAGATGGCCTACGCCAAGATGGTCCGCGACGCCTACATGGAGACGCAGAACCTCCGCCAGCTCGTCGACACTGAGAAGGAGCGCATGGCCAGCTTTGTCGCCGAGAACCTCGCCGACTTCTTCGCCCAGACCGCGGGCCGTGTGCTCGCGGGCGAGGGCCTGGGCGGGCTGACCGTCGGCATCGTGCAGGCCGGCGGCATCTTCCGCAGGATGCCGGTCAATCTCCAGCGTCTCGTCTACGACCAGCTCATGTCCGACATCCGGCGCGGGCGTCCCTGGCTGACCGATGCGCAGGCCGCCGGGCTCTTCCCCGAGCCCCCGGGCATGGCCGAGTTCCGCGCCGAGATGAGCCGGCTCGAGGGCGACGCCAGGATCAAGCGCCAGATCCAGTTCCTCCAGCAGTGAGAGCCCCTGACAGAAAATGACCTGCCCCGTCTGGTGGGAGAGGCGTCCCGCCTGTCTCTCCTCGTCTTCTCCGAGTCGATCTGTGAGGTACCCTGAGCACGCCATGCAACTCTTCCGCACAGACCTCGGCGTCAGCGTCCGCCTGCCCACCGGCGCCGAGCTCCCCCTGCGCCACTTCATCGGCGTCGGGCGCAACTATGTCGAGCACGCCAGGGAGCAGGGCGCCGCCGTCCCTGAGCGTCCCATGATCTTCACGAAGAACCCCGCCGCCGCCTGCCTCGACGGGGACGACATCGTGATCCCGCGCGTGTGCCAGGACCGCGAGCAGGTCGATTACGAGGGCGAGCTCGCGGTGGTCATCGGCGCGCGGGCGCGGGATGTCTCCGAGCGCGACGCCGCCGACCCGTCCTCCGGGATCGTTCTGGGCTACTGCATCGCCAACGATGTCAGCGCCCGCTGGTGGCAGAAGGAGGGATCGGGCGGGCAGTTCTGCCGGGGCAAATCGTTCGACTCGTTCTGCCCCCTCGGCCCCGTCGTCACCCCCGCGCGCCAGGTGCGTGACCCGCAGTCGCTCGCCCTCACCACCCGGCTGAACGGGGAGGTCGTGCAGTCGGCGTCCACGGGACAGATGCAGTTCTCCTGCGCGTACCTGGTCTCCGAGCTGTCGCGCGGCACGACGCTCCTCCCCGGCACCGTCATCCTCACCGGGACCCCCAGCGGCGTCGGCATGGCCCGCAATCCGCCCCGATACCTCCGCGCGGGCGACGCGGTTTCCATTGAAATCGAAGGGCTCGGTGCGCTCACGAACCGCGTCCGCGCGGAGTAGGCGGCGGGGGCGGGTTTCGGGTGTCGGGTATCGGGT
>DOJA01000275.1:11093-11435 GCA_003511945.1 Phycisphaerales bacterium
GGTGTCGGGTATCGGGTGTCGGGGGGAGGGGCGCTCGGGTTCGGGCGGTACACTGCGCCCCTCCCGCCCCGTCGGCGGGCCGATGCGAGAGCCCATGTCCCCGACCAACCACCGCTCATCGTCGCAGGTCCGCCAGGAGTTCATCGACTTCTTCTGTCAGCGCGCCTCGCACCAGTTCGTCCCCTCGTCCCCCGCCATCCCCCACGACGATCCCACCCTGCTGTTCACCAACGCGGGGATGAACCAGTTCAAGCCCATCTTCCTGGGCCAGGCCGACCCGGCTTCGCCCCTGGCGCGCCTCAGGCGGGCCGTCAACAGCCAGAAGTGCATCCGCGCCGGCGG
>DOJA01000275.1:11563-16435 GCA_003511945.1 Phycisphaerales bacterium
TCCTTCGGCGACTACTTCAAGGCCGAGGCCATCCAGTGGGCGTGGGAGCTCCTCACCGTCGTCTGGGGCATCGACCCCGGCCGGCTCTACGCCACCTACTTCGAGGGTTCGAAGTCAGAGGGCCTCGAGCCCGACCGGGAGGCCTACGACCTCTGGCAGAGGTTCCTCCCAAAGAGCCGCATCCTCCCCGGCAACATGAAGGACAACTTCTGGGAGATGGGCGACACCGGCCCGTGCGGCCCGTGCTCCGAGATCCACTACGACGGGCGCACCGACCCCGAGCGCGCGAGGTCCCCCGGGCACCTGCATGTCAACCAGAGCAACCCGGATGTCATCGAGATCTGGAACCTCGTCTTCATCCAGTTCAACCGCACCGGCCCCGGCGCCGGCGGGCTCAAGGCGCTCCCCGCCCGCCATGTCGACACCGGCATGGGCTTCGAGCGCGTCACCCGCGTCCTGCAGGGCAAGTCGTCCAACTACGACACCGATGTCTTCACGCCCTTGTTCGGGGCGATCAAGCGAGTCTGCCGCGCACCGGACTACACCGGCTCGCTCCTGAGCCCCGCGGACACCGCCTACCGCGTCATCGCCGACCACGCCCGCACGCTGACCATCGCCATCACCGACGGCGCCGAGCCCGGCAACGAGGGGCGGGGCTATGTCCTGCGCCGCATCCTCCGGCGCGCGGTCCGATACGGGCGTCAAACGCTGGGCGTGCCGGGCGTCTTCCTCGCCGAACTCGTGCCGACGGTGGTCGAGTCGCTCGGCGGCGCCTTCCCCGAACTGAAGCAGAACCCTCAGCGGGTGTTCGACATCATCAAGGACGAGGAGGAGGCGTTCGGGCGCACGCTGACGAACGGGCTGGCGCTCTTCGAGAAGGCCGCCGTCGGGGCGACAGCCGGAGCCGCGGCCGCGCCGTGCATTACCGCGGACGACGCCTTCCGCCTCCACGACACCTACGGCTTTCCCGTCGACCTCACCCAGCTCATGGCCGAGGAACGCGGCATGAAGGTCGATGTCGACGGCTTCCACCGGCTCATGGAGGAAGCCCGCGAGCAGTCCCGCGCCGGCGCCAGGGGCGAGGGTGAAGCCGGGGCCGGGGGGCGCCTGGCGCTCGGCACCGACCAGGTCGCCAAGCTCCGCTCCCTCATGGTCCGCCCGACCGACGACAGCGAGAAGTTCTCCGCCAAGAAGATCCGCGCCCGCGTGCTCGCCATCTGGAACGGCGAGAACTTCGACGAGCATGTCCTGGCCTCCCACACGCGCCCCACCGACCGCTTCGCGGTCGTGCTCGACAAGACCTCCTTCTACGCCGAGATGGGAGGCCAGGCGGCCGACCACGGGCGGATCAATGTCTTCCGCGAGGCCCGCTCCAGCGTGCGCGACGCCGCCCACCTGGGCGAGATTCATGTCGAGGATGTCCGCGCGTTCGGCGGCTTCGTCGCGCACATCGGGCGCGTGGTCAAGGGCGAGGTCCGCGTCGGCGACGAGGTCGAACTCCGCGTCGATCAGAACCGGCGCCGCCAGATCGCCTCCAACCACACCGCCACTCACCTCCTCAACCACGCGCTCCGCGAGACGCTGGGCGGGCATGTCGACCAGAAGGGGTCGCTCGTCGCGCCCGATCGGCTCCGCTTTGACTTCAGCCACACCGGCCCGGTGACCGACGACGAAGCGCGTCGGATCGACGCGCTCGTCCAGCAGGCCATCAGCGCCGATCGCACCGTGTACGCCGAGGTCGTCCCCCTGGCGGAGGGAAAGAAGGTGGCCGGCCTCCGCGCCGTGTTCGGAGAGACCTACCCCGACCCCGTCCGGCTGGTCAGCATCGGCGCGCCCGTCGCCGACCTGCTCGCCGATCCGAAGAGCGACCGCTGGCTCGCCGTCTCCGCCGAGTTCTGCGGCGGGACGCACCTCGCCTCCACCGCCGAGGCCGGTGGGTTCGCCATCCTGAGCGAGGAGGGCGTCTCCAAGGGCGTGCGCCGTCTGACCGCCGTCACCGGCGAGGGCGCCGCGCACGCGCTCAAGGCCGCCGAGGCCCTCGCGTCGCGCCTGACGGGGGCGTCGGAGCTCGACGATCGCTATCTCCCCGCCGAGGCCGCCGCCCTCGCCGCGGAGATCGACCACGCCGGGCTGCCGCTGGCGCAGCGGGCCGGCCTGCGCCGACGCCTGGCGCCGCTCCAGGAGCGCGTGAAGCAGATCCACAAGCAGGAGGCGGGCGCCGAGCGCGAGCGGGCGGTCAGCGTGGCGCGCGAACTGGCCGAGCAGGACGAAGGGATGGTCATCGTCTACGAGATCCCCGCCGGGTCCGACCGCACCGCGCTGATGTCCGCGCTTGATGCGGTCCGCGCCCGCCACCCGCAGTCCGCGATCCTGCTGGTCAGCGCCGACGCGCCGGAGAAGAAGGTCACCATCGTCGCCAGCGTCCCGCAGCCGCTGATCGAGCGCGGGCTGAAGGCGGGCGACTGGGTGCGCGAGGCCAGCGCCGTGGTCGGGGGCAAAGGTGGCGGGCGCCCGGACGCCGCCCAGGGCGGAGGGACGATGCCCCACATGTCGCACGAGGCGGTCATCGCCGCCAAGCGCTACGGCTCCGCGCGGGTCAACGCTTGAAGCGATCGTACTCCACCGTCATCGCCTCGTCCTGCGACCCGTCGGGCTTCAGTGAGACGATGTCCACTCTCAGCCGGTCGTTCTCAACCGTGTAGACCAGCCGCGCCGGCTTCTGCGCGCGGTCCGGCGCGTCGAACACCGCCCGCGACGGGCCGACCTCCGCGAGCGCAAAGGTCAGCGGCTTGTCGTTGGGCTCCCACGCCTTCATCGCCTTGCCGAAGTGGCGGAAGCGGAACGACACCCGCTCGCCCTCCTGCTCGATGAGCATCGGCTCCATCACCATCAGCCCATTCTTCTCGTTCGTCAGCCGGAAGATCCCGGTCATCGTGCCGTGCTTCGGCGGGAACCACCCCTCCTCGATGGCCCCGCCCAATCCCTCGCCGACCCAGTGGCCCGCGAAGAACGCGAGCGAGTCGATGGACCTCACCCCCTCGCTCTGCCCGGCGCGGCTCAGCGTCGCCAGCGCGCACAGCACCGCCACGCCCACGACTCCGACGGCGATCATCGAACGCTTCATATCGGTGTCTCCTGCTTACTTCCCGGCCCGCTTCATCGCGAATACATTCCGGGTTGGTTTGCCGTTCTTCTCACCCTCGGTCACCGCCGTGAGGAGGTCCCCGTCGAGCGTGTAGGTGATCACCTTCGGATCGTCGTGCGCCGGATTCTCGAACACCGCTTTCGTGGAGTCAAGGCCCGTGAGCGTGAAAGGCGTGGGTTCGCCGCGCCCCATGGGCATGGCGTAGTAGACGATCGAGCCCTCTTTGGTCTGCGCGATGCGCAGGAACTCGAAGAACATGGTCCGCTCGCTCGTCGCCATGCGGCTCATGCCGATCATAACCCCCCCCGCGGGCATCATCCAGTGCTCCTCGTACCGCGGGCCCTTGCCCTGCTCGGACATCCACACCCCGCTCATCCACGCGAGGTCGGTCACGCTCTTGCCGGTCAACGCCGGGCGCGGCTCCTGACGCGCGAGCGCCGCCGCGCACAGCACCGCAATCCCCCCAACGCACATCGCAACGACCCGTTTCACGCGGATGCTCCTTCTGGAAGTGGCCTGCAGATCATTCCGGCGCGCCGAGCGACTGGTACAGCATGTGCCGGTTCCCATCGGGATCGAAAAAAGTCGCCAGCCGGACCATCCCCTCGATGGTCATGGTCGGCCCGTCGAAGCGGACATCCTTCTTCTCCAGGGCGGCCCGGGACTTGTCGATGTCCTGGACGCCCCAGGTCAGCGTCGCGCCGCCCTTGGTCTCCGGCTTCTCGACCTGGCCGATGCCCAGGTTCACCTTGGCCACCGGCGAGCGCAGCTCGGCCCAGCCGATCTCATCGACCCTGTACAGGAACTCGAACCCCAGCACATCGCGGTACCACGCGAGCGCGCGGTCGAGGTCGCCGACATGCAGGGACGCCGTCAGCCCGCCGTTGTAGCCCATCGCGTTCTTCATCGGGGTGCTCCTGATCCTCGCGGGACGCGGGGCCGCGCCCGGCGTCGGTTCTGTTTGTATACTCGATATACTTCCAGGTTGCAAGCCCATGCCCAGCAGGCGCACGAATCCCCATCCCGACCTCGCCCGATTGCTGGACACCCGCTGGGCGGTGCCCGTCCTCGCCGAACTCCACCGCGGGTCCGTCGGCGTCTCTGGGCTCGCGGGCGGCGGCGCCAAGTTTGTCACCCTCGCGGCGCGCCTGAGCATCAGCCGCGACGCCCTCAGCCGCACCCTGGCCACGCTGATCGCGTCGGGCTGGGTTGAACGCAACCCCGGCTACGGCCACCCAATCCGCCCCGAGTACCTCCTCGCGCCCCGCGGGCTCGCTCTCGCCCGCGCCTGCGACGGGCTGCTCCGTTCGATCGACGCCCTCGGCGACGGCGCGCGCGATGCGCTCCTGCGCAAGTGGCCCCTCTCGGTCGCGATGGCCCTCGCCGGCGGGTCGACGCGGTTCAGCGATCTGAAGCAGGCCCTGCCCGGCGTGACGCCCCGTTCGCTGGCGCTGGCCCTCAAGCAGATGGAGAGCGCCGGGCTGATCAACCGCCGCGTGGTCGAGGAGCAATACCCCCCGCGCCCGACCTACACCCTGCCCCGCGCCCTCCGACCCGTGCTGCGCGACGCCGCCCGAGTCCAGCACGCCCTGGCGGCATGAGGGCAGGAAGCAGGCAGAAGGCATCAGGCACCAGGCATCAGGCATTAGGCATTAGGCATTAGGCATTAGGCACCCGATACCCGATACCCGACACCCGACACCCGACACCCGATACCCGACACCCGA
>DOJA01000275.1:16534-18763 GCA_003511945.1 Phycisphaerales bacterium
ACCCGACACCCGATACCCGATACCCGACACCCCGCTCACACGAACACGGGCGCCTCGTTGAAGTCCTTCCCCGCGCCCGCTCGGCGGAGGGATGCGTCCTTCTCGATGTAGTCCATCACCACCATCACCACGGTCGCGTGCGACCAGGTGAGCGGGCTGACGCTCAGCGGCGCGCCGGAGTGCGGGTCGAGCTGCTCCGCCAGCACGCCGGACCCCAGCGCCCGCGACGCCGCCCACTGCAGGATCTCCAGCGGCTCGCGCAGATCGGCCAGCTTCTTCGCCTTGGCGATCAGCCATTGCGCCTTCCACAGCGTGCAGATGATCCACGGGTTCCCGGGCACCCGGGCCGTGTCGTCCTTGTCCACCTGGTGGTAGTAGTCGTTCTCGTACCGCGCCACGCCCCCGATGGGCGTCTTCACCCACAGACGCTCGAAGGCCGCCCCGAGGTCCGCCTCGACCATCGGGTCGTCGGGCGCCAGCGCCCCGAAGGCGAACAGGGCGAAGTTCGCGCTGTCGCAGGTCATGTCGAGCGTGTAGGACCCGTCCGGGTTGACCTTCGCCATCCGCGCGAAGCGCCGGTCCTTCTCCGACCACAGGTGCCGCCTGAGGGCCGCGGCCATCTCGTCGGCCCCCTGCTGGTACCTCCGCGTGTGGTCCGCGTCGCCCAGGTCCTGCGCGAACCGCTGGGCGGCCCGCAGCGCGCCGATCACCGACGCCACCGTGAAGGTGTGGATCCCGCGCCGCTCCTCCCACAGATCCCACGAGGGCCGGGGCAGCCCGTTCTTGTCCCGGTACGCCAGCATCCACTCCGCCGGGCGGATGATCAGCGGGTTGTAGAGGGGCTTGAGGAACTCCACATCGTGGAAGCTCTCGAAGTGCTTCCGCAGCGCCCAGAGCACCAGCGCCGTCTCGTCCTGCTGGATGGGCAGGACCGCCTCCCCGTCGATCGCCCACGGGTGCCACGACGACGCCAGCCGCTCCGAGGGCGTGTACTTGTGCAGGAAGTACCCGTTCTTGTTCACCACCCGCGCGGCGTAGCGGAAGAACGCCCGCGAGAGCTCGCTCTGGTCCGCCCGCACGAGCGACGCCGCCACCAGCGCGCCGTCCCGGGGCCAGCAGTAGGAGTAGTGATCGCCCGAGAAGTGGGTGATGTCCGAGTCGTTGGCCGCGATGATCGCGCCGCCGTTGTCGATCTGCGTCCGCATGATGAGCTGGCTGCGCGTGAACAGGTCCGAGACCGCCTGGGGCAGCCCCTGCGCCTCGCCGGAGACGCGCCTGGCCCACAGGCGCCAGTAGGCCTCCGTGCGGGCCAGGTACCGCTCGGGCGTCCGCTCGAAGATCTGGCGCGACAGGCGCGACACCCCGTCGTAGGTCGCGCCGCAGGCCAGCCAGGTCGTGACATGCGAGTCCCCGCCCGCGGGCACCCTCAGGTTGAAGCCGATCGTCGCGTCCACCGAGCCCTGGCTGATCGCGTTGCGCCCCAGCGTCCCGTCCTCCGCGTCCCGCCATGTCCCCTCGGCGGCCCCCAGTCGCTTCTGCCCCGTCGCCCAGTGGTCGATCCCGCACTTGCGTTCGTCGCACCCGTTCACCATGAAGAACGAGTCGCCCTTGTAGAGCACCAGCCCCGCGGTCGCCGGGTCGTAGTTCGTCGTGTCGCCGACCGGCGTCTCCTCGATCGACAGGTCGTAGTGATAGAACAGCCGCACATCCCGCTCCCGCCCCTGCAGGTCGCGCACGACGCACTTGCGGATGAGCGCCGGCTCGTGGAAGTCCACCGCGTCCTGGCAGCGCAGCTCGACCCCGAGCGCGGGATTCATGAGCAGTACATCCGTCACCAGCGTGTCGGGGCGGTACCTCAGCGACCGGGTCCACGAGGCGTCGTCGACCCAGGCGAACTGCCCGTCGGCCCACACCCCGAACCGCTGCACATGCCCCAGCGTGTGGTTGAACTTCCCGACATGCGGGAAGTACAGGTCGCGGATGCGGTAGGAGCGATCGAAGGCGACCAGCAGCGAGCCGTTGCCGATGGGGATGTCCCGAGCCATGACCGCTCCCTCCCCCCCGGGGGGAATCCGGATCGCCGCTGACACTCCCGCTCCCGGGTGGGGCGGGCTTTCAACCCGCCTCGGCCGCGGGGCTGGTCACTGACCCGAGAGCAGCTGCGCCGCCAGCGCCGCGATGTCGTCGTCGTTCGAGCCCTTGCCCTCGCCCCCGACCCCCACACCACCC
>DOJA01000114.1:0-5620 GCA_003511945.1 Phycisphaerales bacterium
GCCCCCGCCCCCGCCCCCGCCGCGATGGCCCGCGTCGACGAGCGCCGGTGCGTCGGCGGCTCCGATGTGCCGGCACCCGGTGGGGCCGAAGGATGCGTCCGGCGCCGAGGCGTGGACCGCCAGGCAGGCCGCCCTCGCGGTGTCCAGTTCGGTTCCGCCGACAGGCGCGCGCGCGGGCGGGGGGCTGTGGAGGTCGATCCGCGCCAGCGCTGAGAGCACCGCCGCCTGCTGCTTCGGGCCGCCCGTGGGCTCCACCCGCACCCCGTGCGCCGGGACGCCCAGGCCGACTTCGATGCCCATCCGCAGCGCCTCGCACGCGAGCGACGCCGCCAGCGTGATGGCGTCCTCGCACTCTCGTTCGTGCGGGCTGTTCAGGTTCAGCAGCACCTCCAGCACTCCGGCGTGCGGGGCGGCGTGCTCGCGCACCACCAGCTCGCCCGTCCGCGCGGTGCGCTTCCACGCCACCCTGCGGGGGGAGTCGCCCGGCTTGTACTCGCGCACCCCGAAGAATTCGACGCCCGCCCCCCGGCGCGTCTGCGCGTGGTGCCCCGTGTGCGCGTGCGTCACCAGCGCCCGCAGCGCGTCGCGCCGGATCGCCACGGTCCGCGGGAAGACCAGGATCGACTGCGCGTGCGCACACGAGATCGACTTGGGGAACAGCCCGAACGGGAACGCGCTGCGGACCCGGACCCCGACCAGCGGCGCCTCGCCCCGCGCGCGGGGGGTCACCAGCGCCGAGGCGACGCCCTCCTCGCCCGGCCCGACATGGAGCAGCCGCGCGTCCCAGTCGCCCAGCAGGCGGCGCCGGCGCTCGAGCGACTCCTGCCCCGCCCCCGAGTCGTCCTCCCTGATCCACAGCGCGAAGGCCGGCAGCCGACGGGCGGTGTTCGACACCCGGTAGCGCACCGCCAGCGGCTCGCCCACCGCGCCGACGGGGGGTGAATCCCGCTCCACGCGCAGGCCCAGCATCATCATCCCGCTCAGCACCCCGGAGACCACGATCGTCGCGAACGCCAGCCCGAAGACGACCACCAGAAGATTGTTCTGGCTGGTCACCGCCCCGGCGCCCAGGAACAGGGTGATGCCCACGAACGCCAGAGTGGCCCCGTCGAAGTGGTAGCGACGCCGGATCTTCACGATCGACTGTACGCCCCGCCCGCGCCGGGGTTTCGCCGCCGCCCGCCGACGCGGGCGGACGCCTCACCGCCCGAACCGCTCGGCCTCCTTCATCAGGTCCTCGCCCGAGCCGCTGTTCCACTCTTCCGAGGGCTCGTCCCTTCCCGGGCCCAGCACCACCAGCACCCGCTGGCCCGAGCCGGGCAGTTTGAAGAACCCCTCCGCCGGCGCGAAGCCCCGTTTGCGCACGATCAGGGCCGCGTCGAACTCGAGCAACCCGGCGCCGATCTCCTCGACCGGCAGCGCGAGGTCGCCATCGGCCCCGCTCACCTGCTGCGACGCCGTCTTGCGGCTGAGCTTGCCCGGATCCAGAGTGAGCTTCATCTGCGCGCCGGGGATCCCCGGCTCGAGCAGGCGCGGGTCGTCGCGGTCGACGAGCATCAGGTAGGAGGAGTCCCCGTGCACCACCCGCCCGCGCACGGTGTATGGAGAGCACGCCCCCGCCGCCGCGCCGGCGAGCGCCATGAGCGCCCCAACCACGCACCGGACCCGCGTGCTCATGCGTGGTCCTCGGCCGGCGCATGGGCCGGCGCGGGCGCCGGCGCGGGCGCGGGCCTGGCCGCCTTGGTTTCGACCGTCGGGGCGAAGTCCTGCGCGCTGGGCAGGTCCTTCAGTGATGCCAGGCCGAAGGACTCGAGGAACCTCTTGGTCGTGCCGTAGAGCATGGGGCGTCCGAGTTCCTCGGCCCGGCCGGTGATATCAATCAGGCGCTTGTCAAGGAGCGAGCGGAGGACCTCGCCGCATGAGACGCCCCGGATGGCCTCGAGTTCCGCCCGTGTGACGGGCTGGCGGTAGGCGACGATGGCCAGGGTCTCGACCGCGGCCCGGGACAGCGCGTGGGACTCGCGCTGCCCGTGCAACGACGCGAGCACCGGCGCGAAACGCGCCAGCGCCACCGCGCGGTACCCGCCGGCCACGAGTTCGATACGGAACGCCCGTTCCGTGCGCTCATAGAGGGCGTTCAGGGATTCGATCACGCCGCGCAGGGCGCCGAGCCCCGTCGCGCCGTCCGGGAGGCCCAGGGCCTGCGTGAGGCGGGGTGGCGGGACGGGCCTGTCGCTCGTCAGCAGCAGGGCTTCTGCGGCTGCGGGCAGGTCCTCGTCGCGGACGGGGGGAACCACGAGCCCCGGTTGGGTGTCGGGCGCGGGCTGGGCAGGGGCGTCCATCGGGCGGGATGCTATCGGATCAGCGCAAGAACCGCGTCGGACCTGGGTCCTTTCTCGGTAGGGAGATCGACCGCGAGCGAACGCCCCTGTCCGGGGTTCCGATAGAGGGAGTTGGAGGGGCGCCCGCGCCCTTCGCGGGAGGAAGCCGCCATGAAGGCCCAGGACGACGAACGGTACGCGCAGACGCTGGTCACGCTCGCGGAGCGCGACACGGCGCGGCTGGCGCAGCCCAACCACGGGGGGCTCGACCTGTCGACGGCGGCGTGGCTGGCCGAGGAGCTCCGACGCCAGGCCGAGACGCTCCGGATCACGCCCGGCACCGCCCAGCGACTGCGGGCCAGCGTGGAGACGCTGCGGACCGCCGCCTGCGAAGCGCGTCGCCAGGAGTCCAGGCCCGCCCGGCGCGGCCCGGGGCAGAACGGCGCGGCTTCGGCCTGAGGCCTCGGCACCGGGGCCGCCGTGTGCGTCAATCGGGGCGCGTCGGGTCCAACTGAAGCCGGCTTCGCCGGTATCGCCCGCCCGGTGCGTCCGGGCGCGGGCTACAGTCCGCCCTTTGTCGCGCGAGGGGCGGTGATCGATGGCATCGGCGGGGCGAGAGGAACACGCGAACGGACCACTCGCCGAGGGCGGGCGGGACGCCCTGCGCGAGATGCTCGTCATCGCGGCCCCGGCGGCAGCGTCGATGCTCTCCTTCGCGCTGATGCAGTTCGTCGACCGGCTCCTCTGCAGCCGGCTGATCAGCCCCGAGGCGCTGATGGCCGCCGGCAACGGGGGCATCGCGGCGTGGGTGCCCAGCTCGGTCGTCATGGGCGCGCTGGGGGTCGTCAATACCTATGTGAGCCAGAACCTCGGCGCAGGCCGAGCCGAGCGGGGACCGGCCTACGCCTGGGCCGGGATCTGGATCGCCATGGTCGCCTGGGCGCTCGTTCTGCTGCCCTTTGCCGTCGCGTTCCCGTGGGTGTACGACGCCATGCGGTCGGCGCTGGGGCTGCCGGGCGTCTCCGAGCATGTCCGGCACATGGAGGCCATGTACGGGCGCATCATGCTGGGCGGAACCGTCCTCACGCTGGGCGCCCGCTCGCTGGGGCACTACTTCTACGGCATGCACCGCCCGGGCATCGTGCTGGGCAGCACGATCGGCGGGAACGCTGTCAACCTGGTGGTCTCGGTCGCGCTGGTCCTGTGGGCGATGGGGCGCGAGGATCTGGCCCCTGAGCCCCGCGCCACGCTGGCGCTCGCGGGCGCCGCAGCCGGAACGGTGGTGGGCACGCTCGTGGAGTGCGCCATCCCGCTGGTCGTCTTCCTCTCGCCCGCGTTCAACCGGAAGTACGCCACCCGCGCATCGTGGCGGCCCTCGTCAGCGACCATGCGCGACATCTGGCGCATCGGCTGGCCCGGGGGTGTGATGTTCGGGAACGAGATGGTCTGCTGGTGGATCTTCATGGGCGGCTTCGTGGCGGCGTTCGACCGCGGCGCCGCCCAGGCGGTCCACGGGCCGGCGGGGTGGATCACGCATCAATACTTGATGCTGTCGTTCATGCCCGCGGTGGGCATCTCGATCGCGACGACCGCGGTGGTCGGACGGTGCATCGGCGCGGGGCGTCACGACCTGGCCGCCTCGCGCACATGGCTGGGCCTGCGGCTCACGCTCACCTACATGGGCGCGTGCGCGCTGGCCTTCATCATCTTCGGACCCTCGATGGCCATGCCCTTTCTCCCCGAGGGCGTCAGCGCCGAGCAGGGCGCCCGGATCATCGAGCTGACGCGCTGGATGCTCGTCCTGGCCGCCACATTCCAGTTGTTTGACGGGATGGCGATCACCATCTCCGGCGCGCTCCGCGGCGCGGGCGACACGGTCTGGCCGGGGGTGGTCACCATCTTCATGTCCTGGGGGCTCATCGTCGGGGGCGGGTGGCTGGCGGTGAACTTCCTGCCCGGTCTGGAGTCCTACGGCCCGTGGGCGGCGGCGAGCGCGTACATCATCACGCTCTCGCTGCTCCTGCTGTGGCGCTTCCTGGGCGGGAAGTGGCGGTCGATCCGGGTGCTCCGGGACCCCGTCGCGGGCGAGGGCGTCGAGGGCGGACACCCCGTGCTGGCCAGCGACCCCGGCCCCGGCGCGCTGGCGATGGCCCCCGGGCTGGATATCCCGGCGGATCCGCCCCCCCTGCGGGGCGTTGAGAATCGGGCCTGATTCGAGTAGTAATACAGGGCTCGGCGGCCGGGGCGGGTGGGCCCCTCGGGAGGCCGCCCGAACGGACACCAGAGATCGGAGCCACGCGCGCATGAGCGGTCAGCACAACCCCATGGACATGGTCATCGGCGGCGATTCCCACCGGGGCGACCCCGCCGCCGCCGCGAGGGCCGTCGAGCAGGGGCGCGGGTTCTCCGCCGCGGGCGAGCGCGACCGGGCCGTCTCCGCCTTCCGGGCCGCCCTGAAGGCCGACCCCATGAATGTGGACGCCATGTTCGCCCTGGCCTACGAGCTCGACCTCGTGGGCGAGGAGACCGAGGCCATCGCGCTCTACGAGCGCGTCTGCGAGACCAAGCCGGCGCCCATCAACGCGCTGCTCAACCTCGCCATCCTGTACGAGGACGATGAGGAGTACGCCCGGGCCGAGAAGTGCGTCCGCCAGGTGCTCGACACCGACCCCAACCACCCCCGCGCCCGGCTGTTCATGAAGGACATCCAGGCCTCGCGCGACATGAACATCGACGACGAGCACGACCGCGACATCGCCAAGCGCAACGCCCTGCTCGACACCCCGGTCACCGACTTCGAGCTCTCGGTCCGGGCCCGCAACTGCCTCAAGAAGATGAACATCCGCACGCTGGGCGACCTGCTGCGGATCACCGAGGCGGAGCTGATGTCCTACAAGAACTTCGGCGACGCCTCGCTCACCGAGATCAAGGACATGCTCTCGATCAAGGGGCTCCGCCTGGGCCAGGGGCTGGAGGACGCCCATCGGCGCGTCCGGCGCGAGGTCTTCGAGTCCCTCCGGGGCGGCGGGAACGAGGCGGTCCTGTCAAAGCCGGTCAGCGACCTGGGGCTCTCCGTCCGCGCCCGCAAGGCGCTGCAGGTGCTGGGCATCCAGTCGCTGGGCGACCTCGCCTCGCGCACCGAGGCGGAACTGATGGGCGTCAAGAACTTCGGCGCCACCTCGCTCGACGAGGTGAAGGCCAAGCTGGCGCAGCACGGGCTTGAGCTGCGGTCGCTCGAGTTCTGATTGCCCCTCGCAGAATGACCGATCCTCGCCGGTGGGACGGGCGGCCCGCCTGTC
>DOJA01000114.1:5678-6092 GCA_003511945.1 Phycisphaerales bacterium
GGGCGGCCCGCCTGTCTCTCCCGGCCCTTCCGGGGTCATTCTGCGAGCGGCTCAACACGCCCCCGCCGGTGTTCGTGTCGTGTTGCACCCCCGGGCGCGATCGGGCCGATCTTGACGCCATGATCGCCCGCGCCCGACCTGTTGCGCGCCTCGCCTGGCGTTCGAGCGCTGCGCTCGCGTGTGTCGCGCTCGCCGCGTGCGCAATGCTCATGCCGGAGGGCGGGCCGTGGGACGCCGCGCCCGCGACGCAGGCCCGGGACGCCAAGCCCCGCGAGGAGCGCGAGCCCCTGCTGCGCGTGCGCATCCTGACACGGGTCGAGTCCGTCACACTGGGCGGTCCGGGGGGTGGTCCGGGGGGCGGTCCGGGGGGCGGTCCGGGGGGCGGGCCGGGCGGCGGGCCGGGCGGCGGTCCGG
>DOJA01000131.1:0-2916 GCA_003511945.1 Phycisphaerales bacterium
GGGCGGGCCGCCCGTCCCACCGCAGAGGGGGAGGTCACACCGCGAGAACCTCTCGGTCGGCGGATTGCGGAGATCGAACTCTTTCGCTGGGGCCGGGTGTTCCGGCTCCTGAACTTTCCGAGACAGAGAAAGGACAGCGACCATCATGGCGAAGACCGTTGAACTGCTGCTGGTTGAGAGCGTGGACAGTCTGGGGATCGTGGGCGATGTGGTGAAGGTGCGCACCGGGTTCGCGCGGAACTACCTGCTGCCCCGGAGTCTGGCGACGACGCCGAGCGAGGAGCTGATCAAGCAGCTGGCCGCCAAGCGGGCGGATGCGCAGCGGCAGATCGCCGAGCAGCGGTCGCAGCGCGAGCAGATGGTGGCGAAGCTCGAGGGCGTGGAGATCACGCTGGAGCGTTCGTGCAACGACCAGGGCCATCTGTACGGCTCGGTCACGCAGCAGGACATCGCGACGGCGCTGGTCGAGGCGGGCTTCGCGGTGCGGGCGCGGGATGTGCGGCTGGGCCAGCCGATCAAGCGGGTGGACACCTACGAGGTGACCGTCCGCCCGGATGTCGACCTGGAGGCGTCGGTGAAGCTGTGGGTGGTGAGCGATCGCCCGCTGGCGCAGGACGAGCGGCGCGAGAGCGAAGAGCCGGCGCCGGCCGCGACGGAGGGCGCTCCCGCCGGCGCCGAAGCGCCCGACGCGGGTGAGAAGGCCGAGCCCGCGGGCAGGAAGGGCGCGAAGAAGCAGCCCAAGGGCTGACGCGCGGCCGCGGCGACAAGTCGCGACAGGATCGATCCGGTCCCACCGGCGGTGTCTCCGTCGGGGGACTGCATTGTGGTTGTCGCCTTCGCGCTCAGCCGCGTCCGCGCTCGGAGCGGCGTGGGTGGTTCAGGCGTCGCGGGACAATCGAGCCGCGGGGAGAGCCGGCACTCGTGACCGCCCAACGGTGCAGGCCGCTGCGATCGGAGGGCTTGTCTTCAACGGCGGGCGATTCACTCGCCCGCTGCTCTACCACATCTGAACTCGTCCGCCTCGGCGGATGATGTGCTTTAGCGCAGCGTGACGCCCTCGGGGCGGAAGTTGTAGACCTCGCGATTGCCGATGGCGAACCCGACGAGCTTCACGCCCCGGGTCGGTCGGAACACAAGGTGGAGCGACTGGTCGCGCGCCGTGCGGCTCAGGGTGGGCGCGTCGCCGATGGTGCGGAGCGGGCGGTCGGGGGAAAAACGGATGGTGACCAGCGAGCCGTCGTCGTAGAGGAAGCCGACGGGCTCGTAGCGGTTGCCGGCTTCGTCGACGAGTGCGACGCCCTCGGAGGTCTGGGCGGCCTCGACCGCCCGTCCGAAGAGGGTGCGGTTGCCCGCCTCGGAGAGGTCCACGATGACGACTCGCGTGTCCGGGGTCTCCGCGAAGGTGTCGACGCGGAGGTTGCGGTCGAGCCCGCGTTCCTCGAAGACGGCGCGGGCGAGGGTGACCTCGCCGGCGATGACGCGGTTGTCGTCGTTGACATTCAGCCCGCCCCGGACGGTCTTGTTGAAGGCGCGGTTGCCGGGGAAGACTCCCTGGGGCGAGAGGTTGGCGACGCTCCCGGCCTCGTTGACGGCGATGCGCCGGGACCCGCTGGTGTCCAGGGGGCTGGCGCCGCCGCCGGCGCCGAAGGACCGGAAGATCGACTGGTTGCGCACCGCGTCGTCGCGCGCGAGGGTCGTGGGGAATGTGGACTCCGGGACGGAGCCGTCGTTCAGAGGCGCGCGGGCGTTCTTGAGCAGCAGGTACGAGGGCGTCCCCCCCGGGGGCACGAGGAACTCAAAGCCGAACACGGCGCTGGACTCTCCCGCGCCGGAGGCGATGGACGACTCACGCGTGTCGAAGCGGAAGCGGAAGAGCGGCAGGTTGCTGCCGGCGTCGGGCTTGGCGATGACCGCGAAAGGGTGGACGGTCGTCGCTTCGCCCGAGGGCATGGCCACGACCAGACGCACCTGCCCGGGGGTGACGATGATGTTCCCGCCCTTTTCCTTCGCGCCGGCGTCGAGGTTCACCACCACCCCGAGCAGGCGCGAGCCCGCGGGCGGGGGCGTGCGCCCGTCGCGCCCGACGACGAGCTGGGTCCGCCCGGGGTTGAAGTCGTCCTGCAGGAGTTGTTCGAGGTTGGCTTCCACGGTGTAGCGCCCCACGACCTTGAACTGTTCCGGTAGCAGGGCGGAGCGGGTCTGGCCCTTGAATGTCATGCGCTGCATCCCCGCGCCCTCGGCGGCGGCGGGACGCACCCGCGCGAGCGGGGTCCCGTTCCGCAGCGCGCCGACGCTCAGGCGCTCGTACAGCGAGACCGTCAGCCCATCGACCGGCACCCAGAGTTTGCTCTCGTAGACCAGGTTCCCGTTGCTGTCGGCGATCGGTTGATACCCGAGCAACCTGGGGGGCAGGCGCGTGTACCCGGCGGCCACCACGAAGACGCCCGCGGAGATGAACGCAGCGGCGCCGCCGAACACGATCCCGCCCGCCATGTTCGTTGTCTCGCTGAAGTCCAGGTTGCCCTTCACCAGCGAGTCCACGATCAGCCGAAGCACGATGAGCGACGCGAGGTAGGGCAGCAGCAGCCCCAGCCCCCAGGCGGTGTCCTGGAGCAGGCCGCCGACGAAGGAGGAGTTGTCCCGCCCCGCGTTCAGGAGCGCGCCGGCGACGACCTCCCACAGCCCGAAGGCGATCGCCCCCGCGACGATCGCGCACGCGAAGGCGAGGAAGGCGGAGAACAACCCGTAGCCGCGCGCCTTGCCCCCCCACAGCAGGGCCGAGACGAGGATGAAGACGATGACCAGAGCGTTGAGGAACATCGACGGCTCCTTGGAGCGGACGGGGCGGTCTCAGGCGGAGGGCGACTCGGCGGCGGGCTTGGGGCCGGGGGCCCCCCCCGGTGAGCCCCCCGGTGA
>DOJA01000131.1:3044-5471 GCA_003511945.1 Phycisphaerales bacterium
GGTGAGCCCCCCGGTGAGCCCCCGGGCGCGGGGCGCGGGGCGCCGGGCTGCGGGGCCTGCTGGCCCAGGCGCGCGACTTCTTCAATGCTGGTCTCGCCCTGGATGGCGTGCTGCAGGGCGGCGGTCTGGATGCTCTGCTGCTTCTTCTGGCGCAGGGCGCCCTTCAGCGCGGCCATCTCGTTGGCGGCGATCATCTGCTGCTCGGGCTTGTCGAAGGTGTAGACCTCGAAGACCCCCACCTGGCCGAAGAAGCCGGACCCGCCGCAGACTTCGCACTGGGTGGGCTTGTCCTTGACGAGAATCTGCCCGCTCTTGCGGTAGAGCTGCTTGGTGTCGGGGGGCAGGCCGAGCTTGCGCAGGATGTCGGGCGTGGGCTGGAAGGCGACGCGGCAGTTCTCGCAGAGTTTGCGAGCCAGGCGCTGGGCGATGACGCCGACCAGGCCCGTGGCCGCCTGCTTCTGATCGCCGACGGCCTTGGCGTACACCTGCACCGCCTTCAGGGCGTCCTCGGAGCGGAACGAGAGGTAGACACGGATTCGGTCGAGGTCGGTCTTGGAGACTTCCTTGGCGGTCTGTTCGTCGGGCATCTCAGCGATGCCGACCACGCTGGGATCACGCCGGAGGATCGAACGCACCGTGGTGGCGAACTCCGCCCCCTCGGCGGTGGGGACGAACTTGTTGTGGCGGACGCCCTCGATCTCGGCCTGCGGGTCGATCTCGATGGTCTGGACATTGCTGGTGTACGCGTCGTGGGCGCGGATGAGGGCGTACATCGTCTGCGTGCGCCCGTTGTCGGGCGGGGAGGCCAGCAGCACCAGCCCGCCCGGGCGCTTCAGCAGCGCGTCGACCGCTTCCTTCTGGTTCGGCAGGAGCCCCAGTTGATCCAGCTTGCGGCTCACCTGTCCCGCGGGGTCGATCACCAGCGACAGCTGCACCCCCGCCGACCCGCCCATGGTGGTGACCCGGACGGGCGTGGTGGCGCCGACGCCCGCGGGGCCGAGCTTGAAGTCGCCGACCTGGCGCTTGCGCCGATCAGCAATATCGAGCCCCGCGGCGGCCTTGTAGACATTCATCACGCCCAGCGCTGTCGCGGGCGCGATCTGCTCGACGGGCAGGCGCTGCCCATCGACCAGCATGGTGGCGGCGTAGGACTGGTCCTTGGAGGGCGCGATGTCCAGCTGGACGCCCCGGACATCCACGACCGCCTGGATCAGTCGCTCGGCGGCCACGCGGACCTCGTACTCCGGCGCGTCCTTGGGCGGGGCGGTCAGTTCGCCCGCGGGACCCTTGAAAATCATGGAGGAGGTCGACTTGGGGCCTTTCGCGTCCTTCTCCTTCTTGGACCGGCCGAACCAGGTCGATGGGTTCAGCGACCAGCGGGCGGAGTCGGGGACTCGCTTGTCCTTGTTGCGGGAGAAGAAGTAGGCCAGCAGGTCGGCGCCGAGGACGAGCACCATCGCCGGGAGGGTGACGAACCACGGCGCGGGGATGAGCAGGAACGCGCCGATCGCCAGCACGCCGGCGACGAGATGGATGAAGTTCCAGCGCCGGCGCTCGAGGTAGAACCTGGCGGCGTCCTTGTCGAACACGGACGAGACGACCCAGGCCCACGCGCCCAGGACGACCAGCATCAGCACCGCCGCCCACCAGGCCAGGAGGACAAGCGCCTGCGCCAGGATCAGGGGCGGACCCGGGAGGAGATCGGCGAACGGGGCGATGGTCATGGGTCGTACTGTACCGTCCGGCGTCGCGTCGTCGGGGCGCCGGAGCCGGGCCTCGGGCGGGTGATGGACCGAGGGCGGGCGATGGGGGCCGGGCTTCCGGGGGGTCAGCCGATCTTCTTCAGGCGCATCGCCAGTTCGTCGGCGTTGGGGGTGGCGTCCATCGCGGTGCGGACATGGATGAACTCCTTCTCGACCAGCTTCACCAGCGACCCGTTGAAGTCGAGCATGCCGACGCCCTGGGCCTCCTGGCTCTTGAGGACATCGATGAGTTCGGGCTCGCGGGCCTCCAGGATGTACTTGCGCACCACGGGGGTGTTGATGAGGATCTCGAGGGCGGGGATGCGGGCGATCTCGGGCTTGAGCGTGGGCAGGAGCTTCTGGTAGACGATGGCCCGCATCTGGTAGGCCATGATCTTGCGCACCTGCTCGCGCTCGTCGGGCTTGAAGAGGTCGTAGATGCGTCCGAAGGTCTGCGAGGTGCTGGAGGCGTGGATGGTGCCGAAGACGAGGTGCCCGGTCTCCGCGGCGTGCAGGGCGGCCTCGAAGGTCTCCGAGTCGCGCATCTCGCCGATGAGCACGATGTCGGGGTTCTCGCGGACGAGCGCACGGAGCCCGGTCTTGAAGTCAAGGACATCGATCCCCACCTCGCGCTGGTGGATGGTCGCCTTGTCGTCCTTGAAGATGAACTCGATCGGGTCCTCGA
>DOJA01000078.1:0-9510 GCA_003511945.1 Phycisphaerales bacterium
GTCCCCCCTGTCCCCCCTGTCCGCCCTGTCCGCCCTGGCTCCCCTGTCTCCCGGATCCCCGCGGACTCCCCGCTCGAGCACCCGCGGCGCTCGGAGCCGTCCGGACGAGCGGGCGCCCCAGGGCCGCGCCGATGCACTCCATCGCGCCGACCACGGCCAGCATGATCCCGGGCGACGCTCCCCCGCGTTCGAGGTCGAGCAGCAGAGCGTCGAAAAGCGCCTCGGGGTCGTCGAACACTTCCCCACGGATGAACGGGCGGAGGAGCGACAGGGCCGGATCATCGCTCAGCGCGCCGGCCCGGCCGCGGACCGCCGCCATCGGATCGGCGCGCGGCGTGCGGGACTCGAACACGCCCTCTCTCCACAGCGCCGTGGTCCAGCGCCACGAGTCGATGAACCGTGCCGCGCGCGAATCGGCGCGCCGAAGCACGCCCTCCCGACCCTGCGAAGACGGCGCGGGCGGGGGTGGCTGCGGGCGCAGCACCAGCACCGACCCCGAAGGCCAGGCCAGGACCGGAGCGGTCATCGCCGCGAGCGAACGGGCCGAGACTTCGTACGGGCTGAGAACAAGGTCCATCGCGGATTCCGGTGAGCCGCCACGGTAGCGAAGCGCCAGGGGCGCGCCCGTTGGGGACCAGAGGCCGGGTCGTGAAGGGTGTGTTCGGGATTGATGATCCCAAGTGCCGCGGTACACTTCGACGGTCGAATGGGGATGCCGGGACCGAGATTGAGCCGGGAATATGGGGGGTGTGACCGTGGCGAAAACGGGGACCGACGAAGTGACGCGGGCGCGGGTGCTGGTCGTCGAAGACGAGGCCGACATCGCCAACCTGATCCAGTTTCATCTCGCGCGCGAGGGCTACCAGACCGAGGTCGTCGGCTCCGGGCGCAGCGCGTTGAACGCCGTCGAGCGCCAGAAGCCGGACCTTGTGGTTCTGGACATCATGCTCCCGGACCTCGACGGCCTTGAAGTCTGCCGCAAGCTGAAGCGCGACAGCCAGACCCACCAGATTCCCATCCTCATGGTCTCCGCCCGCGGCGAGGAGTCGGACATCGTCGTCGGCCTGGAACTGGGCGCCGAGGACTATGTGACCAAGCCCTTCAGCCCGCGGGTCCTGATTGCGCGTGTGAAGGCGGTGCTGCGCCGGCGCGGGGGCGAAGCGGGGGGGCAGATCCTGCTGGACGCCGGCACTCTCGTCATCGACCCGGCTCGGCACACCGTCGAGATGGACGGGGCGCCCGTCGAACTGACGCTGACGCAGTACCGACTGCTGCACTTCCTCGCCTCGCGCCCGGGGTTTGTGCGCACGCGCGACCAGATCGTTGCTGCCGTCCGTGGGGAGGGCACCGTTCTCTCCAGCCGCGCCATTGATGTCCATGTCGCCGCCCTTCGCCAGCGCCTGGGCGACCGGGGCGAACTGATCGAGACCGTGCGCGGCGTGGGCTACCGGCTGAGCGCGGAGCGGGCCGCGCAACCGGCGTGAATCCGACGATGGCCGCGACTCTCATCGGAGCGGGCGGCGCCGCGCTGGGCGCGTTGTTGGCCTACCTCGCGGCCCGCAGGCGGGGGCGCGTCATGGCCTCCCGAGCGGCCGATGCGCTGGGCGCCATCGCCTCCGGACGGCGCGACATCCAGCCCGAGGGCGCCCCCGTGGAGGGTCCGCTCGCTGAGTTTGCCCCTGTGCTGGACGCCGTCCGAGTCCGGCTGGCGGCCCTGGAAGCCCGCGTCGATGCCCTGCTGAACGAGCAGCGCTCCATCCTCCGCGCCATCGATGGCGGCGTTCTGATGCTCGACACGGAGCAGCGCATCCTGAGCATGAACCGGGCCGCGGAGTGGATGCTCGCACTCCCCGAGTCTCAAGCCCGCGGGCGCCTGCTCCAGGAGGTCGGCCGCCATGCGGACCTCAACCGCTTCGTCGCGGATGCCTTCGCCTCCGGCGACCGCGAGGCCGCCGAGATCGTCCTCAAGGGCGACCCGGAGCGCCGGGTCCGCGCCACGGCCGTCCAGATGTCCGAGCGTTCGGGGCGCGGCGTGGCGCTGCTGCTCGTCCTCAACGACATCACCCAGCTCCGACGCCTGGAGTCGGTCCGCACCGACTTTGCCGCCAATGTCTCCCACGAGTTGCGAACGCCGATCACCAACATCAAGGGGTACATCGAGACCCTGCTCGAGTCGCCCCTCGACGACCGCGAGCAGGCGACGGCCTTCCTCAAGACGGTTCAGCGCAACGCCGATCGACTCGGCGCGATCGTCGAGGACATGCTCATGCTCACCCAGCTCGAGCGACCCGACTCCACCGAGCACCTGCAGACCGAGCCCTGCGCCGTCCGCCCGGTGGTCGAGGCGGCCGAGCAGGAACTCGAGGCCGAGGCCCGCGCCAAGAGCATGACGGTTCTCTCCGAAGTCCCGGACGGGTTGAACGCGGACATCAACCCGCAGCTGGTCCAGATGGCCGTCAACAACCTGCTCGCCAACGCCATCCGCTACAGCCCCGCCGGCCGGCGCATCTGGATCGGCGCCGCCCGCATCAAGGCGGACGACGGCCGCGCCTTTGTCGACCTGTTCGTCAGGGACGAAGGCCCGGGCATCGCGCCCGAGCACCTCGCCCGCGTCTTCGAGCGCTTTTATCGCGTCGACAAGGCCCGCAGTCGCGCCCAGGGAGGCACGGGGCTCGGGCTCGCCATCGTGAAGCACATCGCCCATCTGCACGGCGGGCGGGTCGATGTCGAGAGCGAGCCCGGGAGGGGCAGCGTGTTCCGGCTGTTGCTGCCGGACTCCGAGCCCACGGAGCGTTAGAGTCCCGCACAGAATGACCCTTCCTCCCCGGTGGAGCGGGCGGCCCGCCGGTCTCTCCTGTCCTTCACGGAGTCATTCTGCGAGGGACTTTGAGTCCCTCACAGAATGACCTACCCCATCTGGTGGGACAGGCGTCCCGCCTGTCGCTCCTAGCCCTCTCTGTGTCATCCTCTGAGGGACTCTTGTAGACTCTGGTTTGGTTCGTTCTATACGAAACCTTAGCGCAATCTGAACGATCGGTCGGTCTGATACTCGCTCAGGAGGAGTTCCGAGTCGGCCGGCGGCGGTGCGCGTCGGTCGATCGAGGCCTCGTTCGCGCAGGATGCCGCCCGCGGTGTGATCGCCGCGGTCGGGATTGTTGCAGACACCATTCAAGGAGATACCCGTGAAGAAGATGCTGATGAGCATGATGGCCGTCGGGCTCTCGCTCGGCGCCGCGGTCGTGGCGAGCGTGACGGTCGATGCGAAACTGCCGGTCTACGGCCCCAGCCAGGGCGTCTCGGGCAGTCTGAAGTCGGTCGGCTCCGACACGATGAACAACCTGATGACCCAGTGGTTCGAGGAGTTCCGCAAGTACTACCCGAATGTGAAGACCGAGCTCGAGGGCAAGGGTTCGTCCACCGCGCCGCCCGCGCTCATCGAGGGCCAGGCCCAGTTCGGCCCCATGAGCCGCCCGATGAAGTCCTCCGAGATCGATGAGTTCGAGAAGAAGTTCGGCTTCAAGCCCACCGAGCTGCGCACGGCCATCGACGCGCTCGCCGTCTTCGTCCACAAGGACTGCCCCCTCAACGAAATCTCGATGGACCAGATCAAGGCGACCTTCTCTGTTGAGGGCAAGGACATGACCTGGGGCGACCTGGGCGTGAAGGACCCGGCCTGGGCTCAGAAGCCCGTCTCGCTCTACGGGCGCAACTCCGCCTCCGGCACCTACGGATTCTTCAAGGAGCACGCGCTGGGCAAGAAGGACTTCAAGCCCACCGTCAAGGAGCAGCCGGGGTCGTCCGCCGTGGTCCAGGGCATCGCCGCGGACCGCTTCGGCATGGGGTACTCCGGCATCGGCTACGCCACCGCCGATGTGAAGGCGCTGAAGATCGCCGCCAAGACCGGCCAGCCCGCCTTCGCCGCCAGCCCCGAGTTCGCCTACTCGGGCGAGTACCCGCTCTCCCGTTTCCTCCTGCTCTATGTGAACCACAAGCCCGGCACCGCGATGGAGCCCCTCCGCGCGGAGTTCCTGAAGCTCGTCTTCTCCAAGTCGGGCCAGGAGACGGTCATCAAGGACGGCTACATCCCCGTCACCGCCGACATCGCCCGCGAGGAGCTCACCAAGATCGGCGTGAAGCCCACCTTCTGACCCGTTCTTCGCACTGCTTCGTGTACAGTCCCGGGCGGCCCGGGGAGAGCGGCGGCCTTCCGCCTCCTCCCCGGGCCGCTTCCTTCTCCACCTCCCGCCCCCGGGGACCGATGGCTCAGGACGCCCCATCACCGCCCGTGCGAACCGGACGGCGCGTCACGCGCCCGCGGGTGCGCGTCATCGACGCCGTCACCCGCGTCGGCATCACGATCGGGGGCATCGCCGTCATCGTCGCGGTTCTCGGGATCCTGGTGTACCTGCTCGCCGAGGTCGCCCCGCTCTTCCGGGGAGGGACCACCCGCCTCTCGCATTCACACACCGTCGACCTCGGTGGGCGCGCCGCGGTCGGCGCCACCGACGAGTACCGCGGCTCCGTGCTCGTCGTTCTCGCCGACGGCGCCGCTGTCAACATCGACGCCGACTCCGGCGCCGTCCTCTGGCGCGGCTCGGTCGTTCCCGAGGGACGCCACCCCACCGCCATGACCGCGCTGGGCGAGGGCGGCGCATTCGCCGTGGGGTATGACGACGGCTCCGTCTCGATCGGCTCCATCGGCTTCGCGACCGAGTTTCTCACCGGCGCCGACGACGCCGAGCGGTTCAAGGGCGTCGCCGTCGGCGGGCGCAGCGTCGCCGACTCCGGCTATGTCGAGCGCACTCCGGAGGGCCAGCTCCGGCGCACGGCCCCCGTCATCGATCTCACCGATCCAACGCCCCTTCCCTCGGGGGAGGGCGCCGTCGTGCGGCTGGACTACCGCGCCTCCTCCGGCGACCAGTTCCTGGCCGCCCTTCGCGCCGACGGGACCGCGGTTCTCAACTTCGTCCGCACCGTGACCCCGCTGGGAGGTGGCAAGCCCCGCCTCCGGCTGACGACCACGCCCATCGACTTTGTTCGCCCCGCCCCCGACCCGGGCCTCCCCGCCCGCCTGTTCGTCACCGGCGACGGGTCGAGCGTGCTGGCCATGTGGGACGATGGCCCCTGCCAGCGCTACGCCCGCGTGAACGACCAGGCCGAATCGTTCACACTGATGGAGACCGTTGACCTTGCCCCCGGACCCGGGCTCATCACCTCCGCGGACATGGTGCTGGGCGCGCTGACGCTCATCGTCGGCCAGAGCACCGGCGAGGTGGACGGCGCCTTCGTCTCCCGCCAGAACACCCGGGCCACGCCCGACGGCTCACAGCTCGTCATCGCGCACCGATTCCGCCCCGGAACGAACGGCGCGCCCATCACCGCCGTGGGCATCTCCAGACGCGACCGCACCTTCGTCACCGGCGACGAGCGGGGCGTCGTCACGGTCCGCAACATGACCAGCGGCAAGACCGTGGCCCGCCTTGACGCGCCCGGTCAGCGCGCCATCGTCGTCGCCCAGATCGCGCCCAAAATGGACGGCCTGGTCGCCATCGACTCGGGCGGGGGCATCCACAAGTGGGAGATGGAGCCCGGCCACCCCGATTCGTCCTTCGCCGCGCTGTTTGGGAGGGTCTGGTACGAGGGCGAGCCCGGCCCCGGTTTCGTCTACCAGGCCCACGCCGGCACCGACAACGCCGAGCCCAAGATCTCACTGGTTCCGCTGATCTTCGGCACGATCAAGGCGACGGTCTACGCCATGCTCTTCGCGGTGCCCATCGCCGTCTTCGGCGCCATCTACACCAGCGAGATGCTCCACCCGCGCGTCCGTCTGGGCGTGAAGCCGGTGATCGAGGTCATGGCCTCGCTCCCCTCGGTGGTGCTGGGGTTCATCGCCGCGATGGTCGTCGCGCCGTTCGCACGCGACTGGGTGCCCTCGATCCTGGTCGCCTTTGTTGTGCTGCCCTACGCGGCGCTGCTGGCGGCCCATCTGTGGCAGATGCTCCCCATCCGCATCACCGCCCGCATGACCACATTCCAGCACCTCTCCGCCGTGGGCTGCGTGATGCTGCTGGCCGGCGCGGCGGCGTTCCCGCTGGGCGAACTCGTCGAGCGGGCGCTGTTCTCCCCGACGCCCTCGGAGCAACTGGTGCTGGCGGGCTCGGTCGAGAGGGTCGAACGGGCGGAGATGCCCGAGTGGGCCAGAGAGCAGCGTGACTTCTCGCCCCCGGAGCGCCGCCGCCTCCGCGCCGCCGGGCTCTACAGCATCGCGGGCGAGGTCGTCCGCCCCAGCGGGAGCGTCACCGACCCGCCCGTCGCCGCCGAGATCGCACGAAACCGGCTCGACGCTCCCGACATCCGCCGTTGGCTCGACGGCGTCGTCGGTGGCCCCTTCCCCGGCTGGGCCATGGTCATGACCCCTGCCGGGCTGGGGCTTGCGGTGATCCTGCGCGGCTTGCTCGTCGACGGGCGCTTCCAGATCTTCCCCCGCGGGCGGTCACCATTCGGCGCTGCCGCGGGCGAACTCGCCCGATTCCTCGCCACCGCCGCCGCTGGGTTTGCGCTCTCGTTCGCGCTGGCGGGCGTGCTGAGCGCGATCGGGCTCGATGCGCGGGACTCCGTGTTCGGCGCCTTCTCCCAGCGCAACACCATGGTCGTCGCCATCGTCATGGGCTTCGCCATCATCCCGATCATCTACACCATCAGCGAGGACGCCCTCTCCAGCGTGCCCGGTCACCTCCGTTCGGCCTCTCTGGGCTGCGGCGCCACCCGGTGGCAGACCGCGATCCGCGTCGTGCTGCCCGTCGCGCTCTCGGGCATCTTCTCCGCCTGCATGATCGGCCTCGGACGCGCCGCGGGCGAGACCATGATCGTCCTCATGGCCACCGGCAACACCCCCAGCATGGACTGGAACATCTTCAGCGGGTTCCGAACACTCGCGGCCAACATCGCCGTCGAGATGCCCGAAGCCCCCAAGGATTCCACCCACTACCGCGTCCTGTTCCTCGCCGGGCTGTGCCTCTTCCTGCTCACTTTCGTTGTGAACACCGGGGCCGAGGTGCTGCGCCAGCGCGTCCGGCGCCGAGGAGCCGCGCTCTAGCCATGAGCCGCCACGACGCTCCATCCTCTTCCGTCGGGTTTGCGCGGGGCGCCGCCCGGTCCACCCCCCTCGGCGCCCGGGGCGAGCCCATGGTCTGGCTCACCGGCATGGCCCTGTGCCTGTGCCTGGTCATGATCGTCGGCCTTCTTGGCCTGGTCGTCTATCACGGGGCCACCGCGTTCCTGGTTCGACCGATCGACCGCGTCACTCTCCGCACGGGTGAGATTCTCCTCGGAGTTCCCACCCGCGACGAGGCCTACTCACCCAACCCCGACGAGGCCCAGGCCATCGAGGCGCTCCGGGCCCAGGGTGCGCTCCCCTCGACGGCACTCGGCGCGGACGGGCGCCCGCTCCGCCGGCTGTATCGCGTGGGCAACCGCGAGGTGCTCGGGCAGCCCTTCCGCTGGGTGCCCCTCCACGAGATCAGCGCGGTCGAGCGAAACTCTGAGAGCGTCCTTCTCGAACGCCGCGCCTGGGGAGTGTGGGTCGGTGTGCCGCGGGCGGTGCTGATCCAGGAGACCGTCAACCGCCCGGGTCCGGCCGCCGCGATCAAGGCGTCCGAGGTTGTGCGCACCCCCGAGGGCGACCGGCGAATCGAGCGGACTGTCCTGGGCGAGAACGCCGACTCCACCGTCTTGGTGCGCGAGCGCACCGTACTCGCGGAGGGCGCCGAGGCCGCGCTCGGCGCGTACCGCCGGCTCGCCCCCGGCGCCGCCGAACGCCTGGCGCGGATCGACCGCCTGAAGACCCACGCCGTCGGATCCATCAACGCCCGCCTCGAGAGTGAGCGCCTCCAGCTCCGCGCTGCCGAACTCCGGGTCGCCCGCGAGGGCGCCGGACGCGCCCCGGCGCTCGACGCCGTCACCTTCGCCCTTGTCGCCCTCGGTGCCCTCGCCCTCGGAGCCGTCGCCTTCTTTCGAACTCGAACCACCCTCACCGCGGGCGTCGGCACCGAGCAGCCCATCGCCCGCAATGTCCTCACCGCCGGGATCTGGCTCATCGCCCTGGCTGCGCTCACACTCGCGTGGACCGAGCGCCCGTGGGGCTTCTCCACCATCTCCCCCGAGCAGTTCCAGGCCCTGCAGGCCCGCCACGACCAGCGGGTAGCCGCCCTCAACGCGGAGTACGAGGAAGTCCTTCAGCAGATCCGCACCGTTGAGGAAGAGGACGCCAAGTTCCGATTCGTCGTGATCGACTCCGGCGGCGAGCGATTCTCCCCCGTCCGTCAGACCGAGCCCGACGACCCCATGCTCATCTCCCAGGTTGTCCGGGTGGTCCAGCCCAACTCGATGTCCTTCACCGGCAAGCTCGCGGTCTACCTCGACCGCTGGCGCGAGTTCATCTTCCATGAGCCCCGCGAGGCCAACACCGAGGGAGGCATCTTCCCCGTCATCTTCGGCACCGTGGTCCTCACGATCCTCCTCAGTGTCGCGGTGGTGCCGCTCGGCGTCGTCGCCGCGCTGTACCTGCGCGAATACGCACGCCAGGGCCTGCTCACCAGTTTCGTCCGCATCGCCGTCAACAACCTCGCCGGGGTCCCCAGCATCGTGTACGGCGTGTTCGGACTGGGCTTCTTCTGCTACCAGGTCGGCCAGTTCATCGACGCCGGCCCCAGTTCTCCCGTCTCCCGCGCCACCTGGTGGTTCGTCGGCGCTTCGGGGATGGCGCTGGCCCTGCTCGCGGTCTGGCTCGGGCTCGCCTCTCGTCCCCGGCCCGGCACGCGCCCCTCACCGGCTCAGAAGCGCATGGTCGTTGGCTCCGCCCTTCTCTGGGTTGGCTGCACGGCGCTCGCGGTGTTCCTCGTGATCGCGACGCCCTACTTCTCCGGCTTCTTCCGCGCCAAACTCCCCAGCCCCACCTTCGGCAGCAAGGGGCTGTTGTGGGCCAGTCTCACCCTGGCGCTGCTGACGCTTCCCGTCGTGATCGTCGCGACCGAGGAGGCCATCGCCGCCGTTCCCCGCTCGATGCGAGAGGGCTCCTACGGCTGCGGCGCGAGCAAGTGGCAGACGATCCAGCGCATCGTCCTCCCCCGCGCCATGCCCGGGATCATGACCGGCATGATCCTCGCCATGGCCCGCGGGGCGGGCGAGGTGGCGCCCCTCATGCTCGTCGGGGCCGTGAAACTTGCCCCTGAACTGGTCCTGACCCGGGAGTTCCCCTTCCTGCATCTCGATCGGTCCTTCATGCACCTGGGGTTTCATATCTACGATGTCGGCTTCCAGAGCCCGGACTCCGAGGCCGCCCGCCCGCTCGTGTGGTGCACCACACTCGTCCTGATTGTCATTGTCCTGATGCTGACCATGGTGGCCATCCGGATCCGGTCCGGGCTGCGGAAGAAGTTCATCGGTGAGGCGTTCTAGGGCACTCCGTCCGCCGCAGCGGACGGGTTGAGAAGGGGTAGAGCGGCGGGCGAG
>DOJA01000078.1:9583-10051 GCA_003511945.1 Phycisphaerales bacterium
TCCCGCCTTGAGAGACAACCACCCGCGGCCCGGCGCCCGGCGCCCGGCGCACCCGAGCGCCCGCTCACGGCGGCGCCCGAGCAGGTCGACCGTCACGATCCGCCTGAACAGCATCCGGTCCAGGCCTTGGAGAGGAGAGCGATGAGCGAGCAGGCACTCACAGAGCCGCGAACCACAACGGGCGCTCTCTCCTCGGCCGCCCCAGCCGAGACGCGCAGGGTCTCCCTGGCGCGCGAGGCCCCCGCCGACACCCGCGAGAAGACCGAGCGCGAAAGAGCCCTCGACGGCGCCATCGCCGAGGGCAAGGCCTTCGACACCGTCGTCCACCAGGCCGTCCTGGGCGAGGACCCCATCCTTGAAGTCCGCGACTTCCAGCTCTTCTACGGCTCATCCAAGGCCCTCCATTCCGTCAACATGGTGTTCCCGCGCAACAAGGTGACCGCCCTCATCGGCCCCTCCGGCTGCGGC
>DOJA01000078.1:10270-10428 GCA_003511945.1 Phycisphaerales bacterium
ATGGTCTTCCAGAAGTCCAACCCTTTCCCCATGTCCATCTTCGAGAATGTCGTCTACGCCCTCCGGATCGACGGCGAAGCCCGGCGCCCCGTCCTGACCGACGCCTGCGAGCGCGCGCTGAAGTCCGCCGCCCTCTGGGACGAGGTGAAGGACCGCCT
>DOJA01000078.1:10536-21040 GCA_003511945.1 Phycisphaerales bacterium
GGCCAGCAGCAGCGCCTGTGCATCGCTCGCGCCATCGCCGCCGAGCCCGAGGTCCTCCTCATGGACGAGCCCTGCTCCGCCCTGGACCCGCTGGCCACCCTCAAGATCGAGGACTTCGTCCGCGACATCGCCGACCGAATCACCGTCGTCATCGTCACCCACAACATGCAGCAGGCCGCCCGGGTCAGCCACTACACCGCCTTCATGTACCTCGGGCGCCTCGTCGAGTACGGCCCGACCATCGACCTGTTCACCAAGCCCACCCTCTCCCAGACCGAGGACTATGTCACCGGCCGGTTCGGCTGACAGCCCCTCGCGCAATGACCCAGCGACCCCCGGCGTGACGGGCGGCCCGCCCGACTCTTGTGCCTACCCCCTCAAGTCGGACAGGCCTCCCGCTTGTCTGTCCTCCCCTACTCCGAGTCATGCTGTGAGCGGTTCGAAGGCCCGACCGTCCCGGACCATGTACAGTGCCGACTGCACGCCCCGGGGGATCCGCTCATTCGGCCAAGGAGGGACGCGCCGTGTCCAGTCTTCCCGTCGAACTCACCAAACTCCGCCGGATGCTCCTGTCCATGGGCGCCGAGGTGGAGCAGCGCGTCAACGAAGCGCTCGATTCCCTCCTCCGCCACGATCTGCGGCTCGCGGAGAAGGTCCGCCGGGGCGATGATGTGATCGACAAGATGGATGTGGATGTCGAGGCCGAGTGCGTTGAGATCCTCGCCCTCCACCAGCCCGTCGCCCGCGACCTCCGGTATGTCCTGGCCGCCCTGCGGATCAACGCCGACCTCGAGCGCATCGCCGACCTCGCCAGGGGCATCGCCAAGCGCGCCATCAAGCTCGAACACGAGAAGCAGATCGACCGCCCCCCCGCGCTGGTCCAGATGGCCGGCGCGGTGAGGTCCATGGTCGCCGACGCCCTCAAGGCCCTCGCCGATCAGGACGAGCCCCTCGCCCGCTCGATCCGACGGCGCGACCTGATCGTTGACGATCACTACAAGCAGCTCATGTCCTGGTCCGTCGACACCGTCGCCGCCCAGGGCGAGGACGCCAAGGCCATCATCGACACGCTCTCCATCGTCCGCGCCATGGAGCGGATGGCCGACCTCACCACCAACATCGCCGAGGCCACCATCTTCTCGATCGCCGGCGAGGTCGTCCGCCACACCCCGGTCTGACCCTACCGGTCCGCTGCAGGGGCGGGCGGCGCGGGTCCGGCGAACTCCACAACCACCCTAGTTCCCGCCGGAAGGCCCCTTGGATTGGGCGCCTCAAGGCGCACCAGCCGCGTGTCGCTGGCGGCATCCGCCACCGCCCCGACCGACACCACCCGCGCCTCCAGCACTTCTCCTCCTCCCCCCGTCGTCGCGGGGAGCAGCAGCCGCGCCAGCGCCGCCTGCCCGGCGCGCAGCCCCAGCGATTCCTGAGTGGGGACCGCCGCTTCGATCCGCAGCGGGTCGGTCACCACCAACCGGACGACCGCCTGCTGCGGCTGCACCCCCTCCCCGGGGTCCACCAGCACCGTCTCCACCATCCCCGCCACGGGCGCACGGAGCGTGAACTGCTCCCGGCGGAGCGTCGCCTGGCGCAGCAGCAGCCCCGCCTCCTCCAGTCGCCGCGCCGTCAGGTCCAGTTCAACCCTTCGGCGGGCGGTCTGAAGCGCCGCCCGCTCCACCTCGAACGCTCCCGCCGCGTCCTTCTCAAAGGCGTCGCGCACCCGCGCCTCCTCGTTCTGCGCGAGCCGCCACTCGGCCTCCGCCGCGTCGACCTCCAGCGTGCTCTGGGCCCGCAGTCGCTGCAGCGATTCCAGCGCCACCGCCTCCCGGTCGTCCAGCACCACCAGCGCGTCGCCCGCGCTCACCCGTCCCCCCGGCGCCGCCTCCACCCGCGCCACCACCCCGGCCACCGCGAGAGTCAGCCGCAGGTCGGTGCTGGGCAGCGTGATCGCCTCCACACCCCCTCCCCGCGCGTGCGCGCTGGAGATCAGAACCCACATCGTGACCAGCACCGTCGGTGGTCGTGCGCGCATCGGGCGCTCCTTCAGAGTCCCTCACAGAATGACCTACCCCATCTGGTGGGACAGGCGTCCCGCCTGTCGCTCCTAGCCCTCTCTGTGTCATTCTGTGAGCGACTCTCAGGCACAAGTGGAACCGGGCGGGCCGGCCCGCGCTCGTAGACTATCGCCCCGGAGCATCTCCTCGCCCATGACCGCGGATCGACCCACCTTCCACGAGGCCTGGCACCGTGTCGCCGCGCTCCGCCCTCGTCTCCGGGGCGCGGTGCGGGTCGAGCGCCAGCACTACCGCGGGCGGGCGTGGTGGGTCGTCTCCGACCCTGCGACCAACCGCTTCTTCCGCATGAACCGCCCCGCCTGGGGGTTCATCGGCCTGCTGGACGGCTCGCGCACCGTCGAGCAGGCGTGGGCCATCGCCACCGACGCCCACGCCGACGACGCGCCGACCCAGGGCGAGGCCATCGCGCTCCTCGCCCACCTCCACACGAGCAACCTCCTCGCCGGCGCCGTCCCTCCCGACGCCGAGTCCCTCCTCCGCCGCCGCCGCCAGCGCGTCGAGCGAGAATGGCGCGCCCGCTTCGAGCAGTTCCTTTCCGTCCGGCTCCCGCTGATCGATCCCAACCGCGCGCTGGGCGCCGCGGCCCGCTTCGCCGGTTGGATCGTCTCGCCCTGGGGATTGGTCGCGTGGGGCGCCCTCGTCGCTCTGGGGCTCCTGTCCCTGGCCGGTCGGGGCGAGTCGATGGCCCGCGCCGCGCAGGCCGCCCTGAGTCCGGGCAACCTGGCGTCGCTCTACGCCGCCACCGTGCTGGCGAAACTGATCCACGAACTCGCGCACGCCCTCGCGTGCCGAACGCTCGGGCGCAGGGACGCCACGGGGGGCGAGGTCCACGCGCTGGGCCTCATGTTCTTCGCGCTGGTCCCTCTGCCCTATGTCGACGCCACCAGCGCCTGGGGGCTCCGTCGCAAGCGCGACCGCGTGCTGGTCGGCGCTGCCGGGATGATCGCGGAAGTCGCGCTCGCCTCCGCCGCCGCGATCGTCTGGGCCAGTTCCGCCGAGGGCTCGACACTCTCCCGGTTCGCCTGGAACACCATGTTCGTCGCGGGCGTCAGCACCGTCGTCTTCAACGCCAACCCACTCCTCCGCTACGACGGCTACTACATCCTCTGCGACCTCCTCGAAACCCCCAACCTCCAGCAACGCGCCCGGGACGCCCTCTATTCGTTCGTCAAGCGCCGCCTGTGGGGACTCGGGCGCCCCCCGCCCGCCGACGGGTCGGTGCGCGAGCGCGCCGGGCTGATGGCCTACGCCCTCGCCTCCGGCGCGTACCGCTGGTTTGTCGCCGGCGCCATCGTCGTGATGATCTCGGGCCAGTTGCTGATCGTCGGCGCGGCCCTGGCCGCCGCCGCGGTGGTCCTGTGGGGCATCGTCCCTCTGCTCCGTTTCATCGCCTACCTCGCGGCCGAGCCCGAGATCGAGCGCGTCCGCCCCCGCGCGATCGCCCTGACACTCCTGAGCGCCGTCGTTGTGGCGGCCCTCGTCGGCGCCGTGCCCGCGCCCCGCAGCGTCACCATCGATGGCCTCGCTCAGAGCACCGTGAACACGCCCGTCGCCACCGGCGCCGAGGGCCAGTTGCTGTGGGTCTGTCCGCCGGGGTCAGTCGCGACGGGCGACCCCCTCCTGCACCTTGCGAGCCCTGAAGGGGACGCCGCCGTGCGAGTCGCCGCCGCGCGACTCGAGGGCGCTCAGGCCCGCCTCACCGCGGCCCGCGCGGCCGACCCCGCCATCGCGCAGGTCGAGCAGATCCGCGCGTCGACCGAACTCGCTCGCCTCGACGACGCCCAGGCCCGGGCGAGCGCTCGCCGTCATCCCGCCCCCGCCCCGGGCGAGTGGGTCTGGGACCGCGACAACGCCCCCGTAGGGGCCCACCTTCCCCGCGGGGTCGTCGTGGGGCGCGTCGTCGGGAGGGGCGCCGCGGAGGTGCGCTGCCGCGCCGAGCAGCACGCCGCCTCCGAGTTCGCCCAGCGCATCGGCGCTCCGGTGCGCGTCCGCACGCCCGCCCAGCCCGGGGCAGAGGCCACCGGCACGATCAGCGCCGTCACGCCCATCGAACCGGGCGCGGCCGATCCCGCCGCCGAGTCCCGGCGCGCCTTCGAGGTCCGTATCACCCTCGCTTCTCCGGCGGCCCTCCGTCACGGGCAGCGCTGCGCGACGCGCCTGACGCTCGACCCCGAGCCGCTGGGCCACCGGTGGTGGCGGGGGGCGCTCCGACTCTTTCAGCGCAGGAGCGAGGGCTGAAATGGACGCCGCCCTCTCCGCCTGGCTCGCACCGTCAGCGTTGTCGCGCCACCTCTCTCCCCCCGAGCCCCGCGGCCTGGACGCCCTTTGGACTCGCGCCATCGGCGCGCTCCCACGCCTGCGACGACACGCCGCCGCCATGCGCCGCCTTGCTCAAGAGGCGCGCGCGCACCGCGCCGCCCTGGCGACACTCGACGACCCCGCCCTCACCGCAGCGCTGGGCGAGGCGCGCGCCTCGTTCCGCCTCATGCGCGAGGGCCGCCCCGGGCTCGCGCGCGGGATGGCCCTCGTCGCCGAGGCCGCCGCGCGGACGCTGGGCTTGCGCGCCCACCACGAACAACTCATCGCCCTCGCAGGGATCGAGCGGGGCGTCTGCGTCGAGATGGCCACCGGCGAGGGCAAGTCGCTGGTGGCCGCCATGGGCGCAGTCCTGCATGGCTGGCGCGGCAGGGCGTGCCATGTCTTCACCGCCAACGACTACCTCGCCCAGCGGGATTGCCAGTGGGCCGCTCCGCTGCTGGAGCGCTGCGCCCTGTCCGCCGGGTTCGTCATCGGATCGTCCGACACCGCGGCACGCCGAGCCGCCTACGCCCGGGGCGTCGTCTGGACCACCGGGCGCGAGGCCGCCGCCGACTTCCTGCGCGACGCGCTCGTGCTGCGTGCGGCCCGCCGGGGCGCGGCCCTCCCCGCGCCGCTCGCCGACTCGCTGCTCATGCCCCGCGGGCTCCACAGCGCCATCATCGACGAGGCCGACGCCGTGCTGATCGACGAGGGCGTGACGCCCCTCATCCTCTCCGGCCCCGCGGGCGGACCGGACGACGCCGAGGGAGCCATCGCCGCGGCTCGCCTGGCGGAATCGCTCACCGAGGGCCAGTCGTTCCGGGTCGACCGGCGCCGGCGCGAGGTCACACTCACCGACCCGGGGCGCGCGGCCATCGAGTCGAACCCCGCCATCGCCGGCGCTGGAGGAGAGGACGCCGGGCGCTGGGCTTCCCGTCGGCGTCGGGAAGAACTCGTCATCCTCGCCCTCCGCGCCCGCCTCTTCATGCAGCGCGGGCGCGATTATGTCGTCCAGGACGGACGCGTGGTCATCGTCGATGAGTTCACCGGGCGCACGATGCCCGACCGCACCTGGCGCGACGGGCTGCACCGGGCCGTCGAGATCAAAGAAGGACTCGCCCCCCGCCCGCCCACCACGACCCACGCCCGGATTTCCTTCCAGCGCTTCTTCCGGCTCTACCAGCGCCTCTCGGGCATGAGCGGCACGGCGCGCGAGGCCGCCGCCGAACTCTGGAGCGTGTACCGCCTGCCCGTGGTCCGCGTCCCCACCCACGCGCCGATGATCCGGCGCACCGACCCCCCGCGTCTCTTCCCCTCCGCCGAGGCCAAGCGCCGCGCGATCGTCGCCGAGGCCGCCCGCGAGCAGACCCGCGGGCGCCCCGTGCTGATCGGGACCCGATCCGTGGACGCCAGCGAGCGCCTCAGCGCCGCGCTCGCCGACGCCGGCGTCGCCCACGCGGTCCTGAACGCGGTCCGTCACGCCGAGGAAGCCCGCATCGTGGCCCAGGCGGGCGAACAAGGGAGGGGTACGGTCGCAACCAACATGGCCGGGCGCGGCACGGACATCCGCCTGGGCCAAGGCGTAGCGCCGACCGGCGGCCTGCGCGTCATCGCCAGCGAACCTCACGAAGCGCGGCGAATCGACCGCCAGCTGTTCGGGCGCGCCGGACGCCAGGGCGAGCCCGGCAGCGCGGTGCTGTACTGCGCTCGTGACGACGACCTCCTCGTGCGCTTCGCCGGCGTCTGGCGATTGATCCCATTCACCCGCTGGACGGTCTCGGCCGCCGCCCGGCGCGCCGAGCGCTCCGCCGCGCGCGCCCGCGCCGGCGTGCGACGCCAGGACGACTGGCTCGACGAGGCCCTGGGCTTCTCCGGAGATCGGTGGTAGGCCCACACGACCAATGGAGACCCCCGCCCACCGAGCCCTGAAAGACGCCGCCGCGAGATTCCTGATCCGCGCCGGATGCCAGGCCGTCGCCACCGAAGTCCGCTGCCCGCGCTCCCGCTACCGCGTGGACGCCGCGGGGTACCTCGACGCGCGCCCCGTCGATCCCGGTGCGCTCGCCGACGACGGCGCGGCCCTCTCGGCCGGCACGATCTGGGCGGGCACGATCCCTGCTCGGCGCGCCGGGCGCGCCCTCCGCTGCGAGCCCCGCACCGCGATTGTCGAGTGCAAGCAGTCCCGCGCCGACTTCCTCAAGGACTCCCGCGAAACCGTCCGCCTTCTCCGACGCCGCGACGCCCTCGAGCAGCGCCGAGCCCAGATCGAGGACGGGCTCATCAAGCCCCGGGAGCCCCACCTGCGCGAGAGCGGCGTTTTCCTGTTCACCGAACTCGAGAACTGGGCCTTCGAACACAGCGACAGCATCGCCTACCGGCGCGTCCTCCGATCGCTCCGGCGCGTGAACGAGCAGCTCTACGCCGAGACCAAGTTCTGGCTCGCCGCCCAGTACCGCCTGGCCGATCGGCTCTACCTCCTCGCGCCCGCGGGTCTGATCGAGCGCCGCGAGCTGCCCACAGGATGGGGGCTAGTCGAGTGCGACAACCCCCGGCCGCGCGCGGACCCCGCAGAACCCGCCCCGTGGGTGTCGGTCACCGCGCCGCACCGCCCGACCTCTCCCGACCAGCGGGCGCGCCTGCTGCGGAACATCGCCGTCGCCGCCACCCGCACCGCCTGGAAGGGCGGCCCCCCGGGCCTAGACTAGCCCGGGTGTGACGGATGACCCACCGCGGGCTCCCGTGCGTGCGCCGGCTCTGGCCCGCGGAGAAGGGACGCGGGATGGCCTCGTCGGACGCCGGGCGCTGGAACCACGATCGAACCGCCGCGGGTTCCGACCCCGGGCTGTGGGACCGCTTCGCCCGCGAGCAGGCCGGGGGGGCGATCGACGCGCTCTCGAGCCATGTCGCGCTGCTCGATTCCACGGGCGTCGTCGTTGCGGTGAATCGCGCCTGGCAGCGCTTCGGCGCCCAGAACGGGCTCCTCGTTGACTCCGCCGGCATCGGAAGGAGCTACCTCGCCGTCTGCGACGCCGCCAGCGGGCCGGAGTCATCGGAGGCCGCACGCTGCGCCGACGGCATCCGCCGGCTGCTTGCCGGACAGATCGAGGAGTTCCGCCAGCAGTACCGCTGCGAGACCGCCATCGGCCCCCGCTGGTACCAGATGCGCGCGACCCGGTTTGTCCACGGCGCACGGACCTTCGCCGTCGTGGTGCATGAGGACATCACCGAGGTGATGCGCGCGTACAGCGCACTGGCCGAGAGCGAGGCCCGGTTCTTCCAGATCACCGAGGTCATCGACCAGGTCTTCTGGATGAAGACCCTCAGCCCGGTCCGGGTGGCCTATGTCAGCCCGTCGGTCGAGCGGCTCTTCGGGATCAGGCCCGAGGAAATCTACCGCAACCCGGGCCGATGGATGGAGATCGTCCACCCCGAGGACGCCCCCCGGGTCCGGGAATCGATCGGCGCGTGGATCGAGCGTGGCGGTCCGGGATGCTGGACCGAGGAGTACCGCGTGGTGCGCCCGGACGGATCGGTCCGCTGGGTCCGCGACAGCGCGCACGGGCTCCCCGCCGCCGCCGACCGGGGGGGCAAGATTTTGTGCGGGGTCGCCGAGGATGTCACCGAACTCCGCGAGCACCGCGACCGGCTCGAGCACCTCGTCCAGGAGCGCACGGCTCAGCTCCGCGAGTCCCAGGAACTCCTCGCGCAACAGGATCGGCTCGCCTCCATCGGCACCCTTGCCGCCGGTCTGGGGCACGACCTGGCCAACATCCTCTTTCCCATGCGCTGCCGACTCGATGTCCTGGAGGCCAGCGCCCTCCCCGCGGCCCTCCGCCCCGAAGTGGACGGCCTCAAGACCACCGTCGAGTACCTCCGCCAGCTCAGCGCCGCGCTCCGCCAGTGCGCCATCGACCCCATCAGCGCCGGGCAGCCCCGCGGGCCTACCCGCCTCTCCGAATGGGCGAACGGGGTCCGTCCGCTGATCGAAAAATCAGCAGCCGGCCCCATCGACCTCGCGTGGGAAATCGGGGACGATCTGCCCGCGGTGGCGGTCGCCCCGCACCAGCTCACACAGGCGGTGCTCAACCTGGTCGGGAACGCAACAGAATCCATCGACGGCCCGGGGCGCATCGTCGTCCGCGCCGAGCCGCCGCGCACCCTCGCCGGCCCTGTCGAACTCTCCGTGATCGACACCGGCTGCGGCATGAGCGACGAGGCCCGTCGCCACGCGCTGGAACCGTTCTTCACCACCAAGCAGCGTGGGCGCAGCACCGGGCTCGGGCTGTCGCTCGTCCACGCGATCGTCCGGTCCGTCGATGGGGAGATCCGCATCGACTCCGCCGAGGGGCGGGGCACCACCGTCACCCTCCGCCTTCCGAGATGGAACCCGCGCGCCGGCGAGCCCGACCGACCCCCCGCCGCCCATCCCCATCGGGCCGCGATCGTGGGCGTCTCGCTCGCCAGCCCGCGACGGTCGGCGATGGTCCGTCATGTCGCCGCCGCCATGGGATTGCGGGCGGTGGACTCCGACCCGGACGGCGCCGAGCCGCCCGACATCTGGGTCGTCGACGAGTCCGCCGCCTCGCCCGACGCCGCCCGCGACTTCCTCGCCGCCGGCCCTGAACGGGGCGTCGTGGTGTTCGGCCCGGCCCGCATGGACTGGACCGCTCTCGGGGTTGAACATGTGGGCGAAGAGGAGGGGCTCGACGCCCTGCGGCGAGCGCTCCGCCAGGCCCGGCGCGGAAGGATGAACTCACCATGATGATGATGGCCACGCTCGCCAAGCCCGTCCGGGTGCTCTGCGTCGACGATCACGCGATGCTCCTGGAAGGCCTCCGCGCCCGCTTCGACCGCGAGCCGGACATCGAGCTGGCCGGCACGCTCACGACGGTCGACGGGCTCGCGTCCGAGGTCGAGCGGTCCGGCGCCACCGTTGTGCTGCTGGACATCGACATGCCCGGCGAGGATGTCTTTGACGCCCTGGACGATCTGCACCGGCGCCACCCCGAGACGCGCGCCATCATGCTGACCGCCCACATCCGCGACACCTACATCGATTCCGCCATCGCCGCCGGCGCCTGGGGCTACCTCTCCAAGAGCGACGCGCCGGACACCATCGTCGAAGGCGTCCGCAAGGTCGCCGCCGGGGAGCTCGCCTTCAGCCCCGATGTCGAAGAACGGGTCAACGCCGCCCGCCACGGGCGTGCCGTGAAGCCCGGGTCCAAGCTGACCCTGCTCACCCCCCGCGAGCAGCAGATCCTCCGCATGATCGGCATGGGCCAGGGACGCCAGGAGATCGCCCACGCCATCCACCGCAGCCCCAAGACCGTCGACGCCCATCGCGCATCGATCATGGAGAAGCTGGCGATCCACGACCGCGTTGAACTGGCCCGCTACGCCATCCGCGAAGGGCTGGTCGAGGTCTGAGCGATCCCGACGGGGCGCCTTACGGCGTCGGGTACAGCGTCGGCGCATCCGGCCCCACCGGAAGCCCGAGCGCGAACACCCACAGATAGAAGAACGCGGTCCAGCCCACGAAGAACACGAGCGAGTAGGGCAGCATCGTCGCGATCAGGGTGCCGATCCCCAGCTTCCGGTCGTACCGGGCCGCGAACGCCAGGATCAGCCCGAAGTACGACATCATGGGCGTGATGATGTTCGTCACGCTGTCGCCCACGCGGTAGGCGCACTGCACCACCTCCGGGCTGTAGCCGATCTGCATCATCATCGGGATGAAGATCGGCGCGATCAGCGCCCACTTTGCGCTGGCCGAGCCGATGAGCAGGTTGATCAGCGCGCACGCCAGGATGAACGGCCCGAACACGAGCGGGTTGTCCAGGTTCAGCGCCCGCAGCCCGTCGGCCCCCAGCACCGCCAGGATCGTGCCCAGCCGCGAGTAGTTGAACGCCTCCACGAACTGCGCCGCGAAGAACACCAGCACGATGTACAGACCCATCGACGACATGCTGGCCGCCATGGCGTCGATCGCGTCCCGGTCGTTCTTCATCGTCCCCGTCACCCGCCCGTACACGAAGCCCGGCACCAGGAAGAACACCACGATCATCGGCACCACGCTGTGCAGGAACGGCCCCAGCGCCTTGATCCCTGTTGCCTCCCCCCCCGGCTCCCGCAGG
>DOJA01000078.1:21188-27881 GCA_003511945.1 Phycisphaerales bacterium
CCCCCCCCCGGCTCCCGCAGCACCCCCAGCCCCGGCAGCCACGGCGCCCACGCCCCCGGCAGCGCGGTCAGCGCGACGAGCGCGCACACCGCCACGCACGACACCCCCGCCCACGCCAGCCCGCGCCGTTCCGTCGCCGTCAGCGACTCCAGCCCCTTGGCGTCCTTCATCGCCTCGGGCTCGCCCTTGGACGGGTCGTACGCGCCGAGCCGCGGCTCGACGATCTTCAGACTCACCCAGGTCCCCAGCACAGTGACAAGGAAAGTCGACGCGAGCATGAAGTACCAGTTCACCGCGGGATGGAGCGTGTACCGGGGGTCGATCAGGCGGGCCGCCGACTCGCTGATGCCCGACAGCAGCGGGTCGATCGTCCCGATCAGCAGGTTGGCCGAGTACCCTCCGGAAACCCCCGCGAACGCCGCCGCCAGCCCCGCCAGCGGGTGTCGCCCCAGCGAGTGGTACACCATCGCCGCCAGCGGGATCAGCACCACATAGCCCATCTCGCTCGCCGTGTTGCTGAGGATCCCCGCGAACACGATCACCACCGTCACCAGATTGCGCGGCGCGTTGAGCACCAGCGCCCGCACCGCCGCCGAGAAGAGCCCCGACCGCTCGGCCACCCCCACGCCCAGGAGCGCCACCAGCACCGTGCCCAGCGGCGCGAACCCGGTGAAGTTGGTCACCATCTTCGTGCAAAGGAACCGAACCCCCTCCGGGCTCAGCAGACTCACCGTCCGGATCATCCCGTCCGCCGCTCGCCCCGACATCCCCTCCGGGCGCGGGTCCGTCACACTGAACCCGAACGCGGCGCCCACGGCGCTGGCGACGATCACAATCAGCCACAACAGCGCGAACAGCGTCACCGGGTGCGGCAGCTTGTTCCCCAGCCACTCCACCGTCGCCAGGAACCGCGAGAACCAACCGGACGACGGAGTGGAACCACCAAAGGGGGCGCCGGTAGGCGGGGTGCGCTGGCTCATGGGCGTTCAAGATACGCTCCCTGCCCGCCGGGTGAACCGGGGGGACAAGGAGTCCCCGTGGAACTCACATGGAACCAGGTCGTCGGGCCGCTCGCGGGGCTGGCGACATCCTGTCTCTGGGTCGCCACATCCCTCCTCTTCACCGCCGCCGGGCGTCGGATCGGCTCGACCTGGGTGAACGCCGTCCGGCTCCTCGCCGCCGTTCTGCTTCACGCGGGCGCGCTCGCCATCCTCACGGGGGGCGTCTGGCCGGAGGCCTCCAGCCGACAGGTCCTCTTCCTCGCCCTCTCGGGCGTCATCGGGCTCTCCGTCTGCGATCAGGCCCTCTTCACCGCCTTTGTCGACATTGGCCCGCGCCGCGCCCTCCTCATCCAAACCACCTCGCCCCTGTTCGCCGTCGCGCTCGGTGTCGCCCTGCTGGGCGAGCCGCTCCGCTGGATGGACGCCCTGGGCATGCTGATGACCCTCAGCGGCGTCGCCTGGGTCAACGCCGAGCGCTCCCACACCGGCAGCGACGACCGCGCCCACCCGCATTTCCGACGCGGGATCGCGCTCGCCTTCCTCGCCGCGGCGTGTCAGGCCATCGGCTTCTACTTCTCCAAGCGGGGCATCGGCGCCGGCGATCTGCCGGGCGATGAACTCCCCGCGCAGTCCGCCGCCTACCTCCGCATGGTCTTCGGCACGATGGGCATGGCCCCGATCATCCTGGCCTACCTCGCCCGCAGCGACGCCGCCCGTGCCGCCGGACGGGCCCGACGCATCGGCTCCGTCCGGGGCGGCATCGCTCTCGCCTGCTGCGGCGCCTTCGTCGGTCCGTTCCTCGGCGTGTGGAGCTCGCTGGTCGCCATCGGACGCACCCCCTCCCTCGGCGTCGCGCAGACCATGTGCTCCCTCTCTCCGGTCCTGATCCTCCCTGTCGTCGCCTGGCTTCACCGCGAGCGCGTCTCCCCTCGCGCCGCCGCCGGCGCCGTGATCGCCGTCGCCGGGGCCGCGGTCCTGTTCATCACCTGAATCCCGGGGGAGAGGGCGGACCCGCGGGATGGCCCGACCTATCCTCGCTCGTTCCGGTGACGACGGTGGACCCTCCCGACCGCGACTCGCGCGCTCCGCTCCACGACATGGCGAAACGAAGTCCACAAGGCGCGATGGTCCGTCTGGTCACCCGCGCTGCCCGTTCGGGACTTCGACGCTACCCCGGCGCCCTCTCCGGCGCCCTCCGCGATCGCGCGGCCCCGGCCCGGCCCGCCTCCAACGACCTCCGCGCCCTGCCCGATCAGCCCTTCGCCGCGTCCTGGCTCGGTCACGCGGGGGTGCTCTTCCGACAGGGCGGCCAGACAGTGCTCGTCGACCCGGTCCTCTCCGACCGCATCGGCGTCCGAGTGGGCCACCGGGTCCTGGGCCCGAAGCGCCTTACTCCCGCTCCGGTGAGCCCCGATGGCCTCCCCCCGATCGACCTCCTCCTCATCACCCACGCCCACTTCGATCATCTCGATCGTCCCACGCTGGCAGCCCTGGCCTCGAGCCGGACCTCGGTCGTCACCGCCCGGGGCACCCGCCGCCTCATCCCCCGCGGCTTCCGTCGGGTCATCGAGGTCGACTGGGACCAATCCACCGACCTCGAGCGCCTCACCCTGCGCGCCCTGCGCCCCAACCACTGGGGCGCCCGCTTCGCCCTCGACCGCGCCCGCGGGTTCAACAGCTACCTCGTGCAGTCGTCCGACCGGAGCGTCCTGGCGGCGGGCGACACCGCCCTCACCGGCGCTTTCCGGGGTGTCGGCCCCGTCGACCTGGCCCTGCTGGGCATCGGCGCCTACGACCCGTGGGAGCACAAGCACGCCACCCCCGAGCAGGCCTGGACCATGTTCCGCGGCGCGCGCGGCCGCTACCTGATGCCCATCCACCACTCCACCTTCGAACTCAGCGACGAACGCATCGATGAACCCATCGAGCGCCTCCTCCGCGCCGCCGGCGAAGACTCCCGCCGCCTGGTCCTGCCCGCGCCCGGCTCTGTCTGGACCCCCGAGCAGGAGATGCCGCCCGTTCGATGAGGGCGAGTATCGTGCCCCCATGGCCCGGTGCCCGTGGGCAAAGTCGGAACTGTCGATCGCCTACCACGACCAGGAGTGGGGGACCCCCGTCCACGACGACCGGCGTCTGTTCGAGTTCCTCGTCCTCGAAGGCGCCCAGGCCGGGCTCTCCTGGGAGACCATTCTCAAGAAGCGCGCCCGCTACCGCGAGGTCTTCCATGGCTTCGATATCGACCGCGTCGCCCGCTTCACGCCGCGAATGGTCGACACCCTCCTCGCCGACCCCGGGATCATCCGCCACCGCGGCAAGATCGAGTCCGCCATCGCCAACGCCCGCGCCGCTCAGCGCGTCCGCGACGAGGCCGGCTCGCTCGACCGGTGCCTCTGGGGGCTGGTCGGCGGCGCTCCGCTCGTCAACCGGTGGCGCGCCCACACCGACATCCCGTCCAAGACCCCCGTCGCCGAGGCCATGAGCAAGGCCCTCCGCGCCCAGGGCTTCTCCTTCGTCGGACCCACGATCTGCTACGCCTTCATGCAGGCGGTGGGGATGGTGAACGATCACCTCGTCGATTGTCCGCGCCACGCCGACTGCATTCAGCGGAGCACTTGACCCACCTGCTCGATCACCCAAGCGAACGCGCCGCCCGACACCCCCATCAGGAACGCCACAAAGGCCACCCGCAGCGGGAGGTGTTCCCGCCGCGCCAGGTCGGCGCCCATCACCCAGATCTCGCGGGTCCGCGCCTCGTACACGCTGTCGTGGCTCGCCGGCACCCGGTCCATCACCCGCGGGCACCCGGCGCGCTCGTTCATGTTCGTTGCAGGCACGCCCGCCCCCCGGCGCTCTCGACCCCCGTGAGCAGTCTGACGCCCAGGGCTATCATCCGGAGCAGCGCGGACCTCCACCGGGGGGGCACGCCACGGCTCCAACGACGGGAGGTCTTGCGATGGGCAACCACTGCTTCCAGACCAAGGGCGTGTCCGACGGCTTCGTCATCGCGCTCAACGGCCGAATCGGCGGCTCCGAAGCCGAAGGGCTCCAGAGCGAACTCGATCGGCTGGTTGAACTGTCCCCCAAAGTGATGGTCCTCGACATGGCCGGGGTCACGATGCTCTCCAGCGCCGCCCTCTCCGCCCTCGTACGCACCGGCAAGCGCACGGGGGACGCCGGGGCCAAGTTCCGGCTCGCTTCCGTCCCCGAGCCGACCATGAAGCTCATGCAATCCGTCCGCCTCGACAATCTTGTGCCCATCTTCACCGATGTCAGCGCCGCGCTCCGCTGAGCGGGAGCCGATCGCATCATCGGAACCAATGAGCGCGTCCCTCAACTCGCGGCGCGGCTCATGTCCGGCGCGCCCAACTCGCGCGCAAACTCCCCATTTCCCCACACTTGCCAGAAGTGCCGCACGCCCGGCATCCGCCTGCGTAAACGATCATCCAAAGCGATGACGGTCAATGCTTTATCGCAGTTTTCGGGCCTGCCGCGTTGCCGCATCACTGTGCCCGGGCCACACTTATCGGTAGTTCCTCAATCCGGGCACGCGCCGCGCGTCGTTGGCGGCACATCCGGAACAGGGAGGAACGGGCGGGAGCGGCTCATGGCGTGCGCCAAATCTGTCTTTGTGTCCCTGGTGCTGGCGATCCTCCCGGCCCTTGCCCTCGCCAGTTCCAACACATCCCGGGATCCCCGGTCCGACCCGCGCCCGCCCCAGGCCCTGGCGCAGTTCGGGGCGCCCGTGGAGACCGTCGAAGAGGAACGAGGCGGTCCCCAGACGCCCTGCCGCGCCTGGTGGGACAACGGCAAGAGCGACGGACGCAACGGCCTGAACTCCCAGGTGCTCTACGCCGGCGCGCGCGGCGAGCAGATCATGTTCGAGTCCCTCGTCGCCGACGACTTCTTCCTCCAGTTCGGCAGGTGCTACTGGATCGACTCCATCGAAGTCGTCATGGGCGTCTTCGGCGTGTCCACGCCCAATGTCACCCTGCGCGTCTTCGAAGACTGCAACGGGCGCCCGGGAATCCCCGTCTTCGACCCGCTCATCAACCCTGAAATGATCAACGAGGGTCCGGTCCCCGGCTGGCCCGGATTCACCCGCTACCGATTCGTCTTCAACACCGACCTCTTCGAGTACGGCTACCGCCGCCTGTGGATCTCCCCGGTCGGGATGGGCACCGGTCTTTACTACTGGCTGACCGCCAACAACGGCGTCATCCAGGGCGCGCAGGCCCAGTACCGCTCCGCTCAGATGGGGGCGCCCAACTGGAAAGATGTCGACCAGCTCGGCTCCAACTTCGGCATCTGTTCCGACTTCTCCTTCCGCATTTGCGGCAAGTGCTGCTGGCTCCTCAAGGACAACGCCGACTACGACACCACCGGGCTCCCCCAGGCCACCCTGGCCATGGGAACCGTGTTCGGCACCCGTGTCGTCGACAACTTCCAGGTCCCCCCGGGCGACGACCTCGTCATCTGCCGCGTCGAGGCCTGGATGGCCACCAACTGCGACCCCAAGCGGGCGTTCATGGAGATATACAACGACCACTGCGACGCCCCCACGGGCTATCCGCTGGTGCTCGCGAGCCCGGACTATGAGATCGTCAGGGTCAGGGGCAATGTCCTGATTGTTCAGGGGCTCCCCGTCTACCGCTTCTCCTTCACCTGCCCCCCGATCACGCTGACCGCGGGGCAGACCTACTGGCTGTCCATGGCCGCACTCGGCGTTGGTACTCCCTTTGAGAAGGCGCTGTGGCTCTTCAAGAAGAAGTCCGAGTGCCACATCAACATCTCCGAGGGCCAGTTCAAGTCGCCCTTCTTCGCCGCCTTCAAGTCCTTCACGCCTGTCTCTCACCCCGGGCTCGCGGGCGAGCCGCGGGACTTCGCCTTCCGCCTCTACGGCTCCGAGGGCGAGCCCGACTTCTGGACCCGCTTCCCCTACGGCCCGGTCGATCTGGAAGCCCTCATCCCCGACCCCGAACCGGAAGCCGGCGGCCGCGGCGAACAGAGCGACGCAGTCATCGAGGAATAGCCCCGCTCGCGCCCCCGGGTGATCCCGCCCGCTATGCTCCCCGTCCCATGGGGAACGAAGCCGGGCTCACCTTCCGCGGGTTCCAGACCCTCATCCGGGAGCGCTACCACGCCACCGACGCCGCCCGGGGCACGCCGGGCACCTTCATGTGGCTCGTGGAGGAACTGGGCGAACTCGCCACCGCGCTGCACGCCAACGCGCCGGGAAAGTCCCCGACCGACTCCGAGCGCGCCAACCTCAGCGAGGAGTTCGCCGATGTCATCGCCTGGCTCACCACGCTGGCGAACATCAGCGAGGTCGATCTTGAACAGGCGCTCGAGAAGTACACCCGCCCGGGCCGGGTGGAGGGCGTGAAGGCGTGATCCCCGGGGGGCGCGTGGCGAACCGGATCGACGACATCTTCGCCGCCCTGCGCCGCGATCGGCGCAAGGCGCTCATGCCCTTCCTCTGCGCCGGGCACCCGTCGCCGGAGTCGACGACCGGCGCCATCGGAGCGCTGGCGCGCGCCGGCGCCAGCGTCATCGAGGTCGGCTTCCCCTTCAGCGATCCCATCGCGGACGGGCCGACCATCGCCGCCGCCATGCACGAGGCGCTCCTCGCGGGCGTCACGCCCCGGGATGTCCTCCGCGCCGTCGAGCGTGCCCGGGGGGGGGGGGGGGAGGG
>DOJA01000078.1:27997-30147 GCA_003511945.1 Phycisphaerales bacterium
GCGGGCGCCGGCGTCGGGCTGGTCGCCATGGTCAGCGTCTCGATCGTCCGGCGGATCGGCGCCCCCCGGTTCGTCCGCGATGCGGCGGGCGCCGGCTTCGACGGGTTCATCTTCCCCGACGCGCCCATCGAAGAGTCCGACGAACTCACCGGCCTCGCCCGCGACGCCGGGCTCACCGCCAGTCTGCTGATCGCCCCGACCACGCCCCCCGATCGGGCCGCTCTGATCGCCCGCGCCTGCTCGGGGTTCGTCTACCTCCTCGCCCGCGTCGGCATCACCGGCGAGTCTGCGGGCGTCAGCGTTGATGCCCACGCGATCCGCGCCCGTGTCGCCGCACTGCGCGGGGTGACCAACCTGCCCATCGCGTGCGGCTTCGGCATCGCCACGCCCGAGCATGTGGCCGCGGTTGTCGGCCCCAGGGCCGCCGACGCCGACGCCGCCATCGTCGGCTCGGCCCTGGTCAAGCGGATGGCCCGCGCCGCCGCGGAGGGGCGCGACCCCGTCGAGGCCGCCGAGTCCTTTGTCCTCGGGCTGGCGCCCGGGCTGGGCTGATTCGCCCGCCGAACCGCCACTTCCGCGCGGTTGTACACAGCGCAGCCGCCCCACAGGCCGGCGCGGCTACACTCTCTCTTTGGCGCGAGGGGGGCCGGGTCGGCCGAGCTCGCGGGTCGGCACGCACCAGGCGTGCGGGCGGCGGAGACCGCCCCGCGCGGAAGGGACTCAGGCACACCGATGGGCGAAACGGCGACACGGGGCGAGGCGCTCAAGCGCGTCGCGGAGTGGCACGGGAACGGTCACATGAACGGGCACGCAGGCACGGTCACTAATCAGCCGCCCTCTCACGAGAACTTCGGGCTCGATGTCTTCTCCGACCGCGTGATGCAGGCACGCCTGCCCAAGCAGGTCTTCCGCAGCGTCCAGCGCACCATCCGCCTCGGCGAGAAGATCGACCCCGCCCACGCCGACACCATCGCCAACGCCATGAAGGACTGGGCGATCGAGAACGGCGCCACCCACTACACCCACTGGTTCCAGCCCCTCACCGGGTCCACCGCCGAGAAGCACGACTCCTTCATCACCCCCGACGGGCACGGCGGGATCATCACCGAGTTCAGCGGCAGCCAGCTCGTCCAGGGCGAGCCCGACGCCTCCTCCTTCCCCTCAGGCGGCGTCCGCGCCACCTTCGAGGCCCGCGGCTACACCGCCTGGGACGCCACCAGCCCCGTCTTCCTCTCCCGCACAGGGCGCAGCGTCACCCTCTGCATCCCCACCGCCTTCGTCTCCTACACGGGCGAGGCCCTCGACAAGAAGACGCCCCTCCTCCGCTCCATGGACGCCGTCAGCCAGCAGGCCATCCGCGTCCTGAAGATCTTCGGCACCGACCGCGGCGTCTCCCGTGTCTACTCCACCTGCGGCGCCGAGCAGGAGTACTTCCTGATCGACCGCCACTACTTCCTCCTCCGCCCCGACCTGCTCATGGCCAACCGAACCCTGTTCGGCAGCAAGCCCCCGAAGGACCAGCAGCTCGAGGACCACTACTTCGGCTCCATCCCCGAGCGCGTCCACGAGTTCATGGCCGCCTGCGAGGCCGAACTCTTCCGACTGGGCGTCCCGGTCAAGACCCGCCACAACGAGGTCGCCCCCGCCCAGTTCGAGCTCGCGCCGGTCTTTGAGAACGCCAATGTCGCCGCCGACCACCAGCAGCTCGTGATGCGGGTCCTCCGCTCCACCGCCCCGCGCTTCGGGCTCCAGTGCCTCCTGCACGAGAAGCCCTTCGCCGGCGTCAACGGCAGCGGCAAGCACAACAACTGGTCCCTCTCCACCGACACCGGCGTCAACCTCCTGGACCCCCAGGACGAGACCCACACCAACATGCAGTTCCTGGTGTTCCTGTGCGCCGTCATCCGCGCCGTTGACCTCCACGCCGACCTCGTCCGCGCCTCGGTCGCACACGCCGGCAACGACCACCGCCTGGGCGCCAACGAGGCCCCCCCGGCCATCATCTCCATCTTCCTGGGCGACATGCTCGAGGACATCGTCAACCAGATCGAGAAGGGCGAGGCCAAGAAGACCATCAAGGGCGGCTCGCTCGACCTGGGCGCCCGCACCCTCCCCCGCCTCCCCCGCCACGCCGGCGACCGCAACCGCAC
>DOJA01000078.1:30204-33269 GCA_003511945.1 Phycisphaerales bacterium
TTCGCCTTCACCGGCAACAAGTTCGAGTTCCGCGCCGTCGGCAGCAGCCAGTCCGTCGCCTGGCCGACCTGTATCCTCAACACCATCGTCGCCGACAGTCTGGACTTCATGGCCACGGCGCTCGAGAAGGCCGCGGGCAAGGATCCGACTGAGGCGAAGCTCAAGGCCGCCGTCTCCACGCTCCTGCAGTCGGTCATCAAGGACCACAAGCGCATCGTCTTCGGGGGCGACAACTACACCCAGGACTGGCACAAGGAAGCCGAGCGCCGCGGGCTGCCCAACCTGCGCGAGACCGTCTCGGCGCTGGGCGCGCTGAGCACCAAGAAGGCCAAGGGGCTCTTCAAGAAGTACTCCGTCCTCAGCGAGGTCGAGCTCGAATCGCGCCACGAGATCTTCCTCGAGCAGTATGTGAAGACCCTCACCATCGAGGCCCGCGCCATGGTCTCGATGGCCCGGACCCAGCTCCTCCCGGCCGTCTATCGCCACCAGACCGACCTCGCCGAGACCGTCGCCGCCACACAGGCCGCGGATGTCGAGTGCGACTCGGCCCGCGAGGAGCTCGAGTCCTACACCGACCTCGCCGCTCGCTTCCGCGCCGCCATCGGCGCGCTCGACGAGGCCATCGCCCACACGAGCCACAAGTCCCCGGGCGCCCACGCCGAGCACCTCCGCGACGCCATCAAGCCCCTCATGGCCGACCTGCGCGAACTCGCCGACGAGCTCGAACGGCGCTCACCCGACGACCTCTGGCCCCTGCCCACCTACCGCGAGATGCTCTTCATCAAGTAGCCGCCGCACAGCACACGCTGCACCACCCGCAAGGGGCGCCCGGGCGCCCCTCTTTCATGCGCCCCGCCCTTCGACCGCCGCCCACCAACAGCCCCTCACGGAATGACTCTCCTTCCTCGGTGGGACGGGCGGCCCGCCCGTCTCTCCCAGCCCTCTCTCTGTCATTCTGTGAGGGGCTCTTACAATCCCAGGCGTCCGGCCCCGTAGCTCAGCGGTCAGAGCAGGCGACTCATAATCGTCAGTGCGCCGGTTCGAATCCGGCCGGGGCCACTCCGATCGACGGCGCCGCCGCCGCCCCAGGCCCCCCTCGCCGCCGCTCCCGGCGCGGGTCCGGCTCGGGCACCGCCGACAGCAGCGCCCGCGTGTACTCGTGCGCCGGCGCGCCCAGCACCCGGTCCCGAGGCCCGCTCTCCACGATCCGGCCCTGGAACATCACCGCGATCCGGTCGCAGATGTGCTGCACCACCGCCATGTCGTGCGAGATGAACAGGTACGACAGCCCGAACTCGTCCCGCAGGTCCGTCAGCAGGTTCAGGATCTGCGACTGGACCGAAACATCCAGCGCGCTCGTCGGCTCGTCGCACACCACGAACCGCGGCTTCAGCGCCAGCGCCCTCGCGATCCCGATCCGCTGGCGCTGCCCCCCGGAGAACTCGTGCGGGTAGCGGTCCGCCGCGCTCCGCTTCATCCCGCACCGTTCGAGCAGTTCTTCCACGCGCTGACGCAGCTCGCCCTTGTCCCGCACGAGCCCGTGCACCGTCAGCGGCTCGCCCACGATGGACGCGATCCGCATCCGCGGGTTCAGCGACCCCGCCGGGTCCTGGAAGATGATCTGCATCTCCCGGCGCAGCCGCTTCAGCCCTGCGCCCCGCGCCGCGAGCACATCCCTCCCGTCGAACTCCACGCTCCCGGAGGTCGGCGCAATCAGGTTCAGGATCGACCGCCCGACCGTGGTCTTGCCGCAACCCGACTCACCGACCAGACCCAGGGTCTGGCCCGGCGCGATCTGGAACGACACGCCGTCGACCGCCTTCACCCAGCCCGTGGTGCGCTGCAGCACCCCCGACCTCACCGGGAAATGCACGCGCAGGTCCTTGACGCTCAGCAGCGCCGGAGGGTTCGAGGCAGCATCGGGCGGTTCGGGGGCGCGCACCACAGACAGCATGGTACCGCTCCGGTAGACTCGCTCCATGGACAGCCGCTCCGCCGTGCGTGAGACATGCCTCCTCACCGCCCTCGCCCTCTGCGGCTGCACCACCGGCCCCGATCCCGTGACCCACGACGCCGCCCTTCGACTCGAGCACGCGGGGCTGGCCGTCGAGGCCCTCCCGTCCATCGACCGCCTGACCTACTTCGGCACGACCGACGGCCCCAACATGCTCCATGTCGAGTCACTCGAGCGCGCGCCCGCCGCCGATGGTTCCTACACCTTCTTCGGCGGATGCTACTCCTGGTTCTCACCCCAGAACGGGCCGTTGGGCTGGACGAGCGCCGCCGGTGAGCCCGTCGCCTGGCCGCCCGATCCCCTGATGGACATCGGCCCCGCGCGCGTCTCCGGGCGCGCCCAGCGCGCCTTCACGCTCGACGGACCCGTCACGCTCAGCGGGCTGCAGGAGTCAAAGACCTTCACCCTGATCGACAACGCCACCGCGTCCCTCTCCTACACCCTCCGCAACCAGAGCGCAGCGCCCCGGATTGCCGGCCCCTGGATCAACACCTCTGTCGAACGCCAGGGCGTCATCGCCGTGCGCGCGCCCGAGGGCTCCGCCATCTACGGCTGGGACGACACCGCCACCGACCGCGTCCGGTCCATCCTCGCCCAGCCCGATGCCCGCGGCTGGTCGCTGCTCAACCTGCGCGATGCGGACTGGGAGGGCGGCGCCAAAGTCTGGTTCGCCCCGCCCCCGGGCACTCCGATCGAGATCGCCGTCTGGCGCCGCGGAGGGCGCGCGGGCGGCTACTGGCTCCTTCGTTCCCTGCCACCCATGTCCGCCGAGGAAACCGCCGCGCTCCGCGACGCCGGCGAAGGCCCCGTCGCCGTGTACATCCAACCCGATGCGCCCATCATCGAAGCCGAGTTGTACGCCCCCCTCGCCACCATTCCCCCGAACGCTTCGCACACCGCCACAGAGTCCTGGCGGCTCATCTCCGCGCGCGAGCCCTCCACCGCCGTCCTGCCCTAGCGCCGCAGCCCCGGTGGAGCAGGCCTCCGACCTGCGGATGCCCTCCTTCCTGCTTCGCTCTTCCTCCTTCCCCCGGTGGCACGGGCGGCCCGC
>DOJA01000078.1:33328-33611 GCA_003511945.1 Phycisphaerales bacterium
GGGCGGCCCGCCCGTGTCCTCCCACTCCTCCACCTGCCCGTGGAGCAGTGCTCCGACCTGCTCCCTCACGCCCGCGCCCACGACCGCAGCGACGCCCCCACCCGCGCCCCCCTCCACCCCGCATCCGTCTGCACCATCAGCGCCGTTCCCGGCGCCGTGTGGTCCCACTTCACCTGCGCCAGCGCGATGCACGCGTCCCCGAGCATCGGGCTCCGCGTGCTGCTCGTCACCGCCCCAACCGGAACCCGCTCTTCATCACCCGCCACCGCCACCGCCGCACCCC
>DOJA01000078.1:33774-34072 GCA_003511945.1 Phycisphaerales bacterium
CCGCCACCGCCGCACCCGTCACCGGCTGGGCCTCCGGTCCCGCGGGCGCCTCCACGCGCAGCGAAACCAGCTTCTGCTTCGGATGCCCCAGTGAGTGCATCCGCGCCACCACCTCCTGCCCCAGGTAGCACCCCTTTCGGAACGACACGCGCTCGTCGATCACCCCCGTCTCCGCCGGCAGGTTGTTCACCCCGAAATCGATGTTGAACACCGCCGTCCCCGCCTCGATCCGCGCAATGTTCCACGCCCCCCAGCCCGCCTGCTTCAGCCGCGCCGCCCCCCGCGCAATCGCCCCCAA
>DOJA01000346.1:0-358 GCA_003511945.1 Phycisphaerales bacterium
GGGCTGGGGGCTGGAATGGGGCTGGGCGTTGGACATCGCATCTGACTCCGGGCGCTGATCCTCGGGCGTCGCCTTGTGCTGCGTCTGAGCCGAGGGTGATCAGGCCCTTCTTCTGGTTCTCTCCGTCTCCGGGACGCCCGTTCCTGGCGCTGTTCCTTGGCGTGCGTGCGTGCCCGCCGGGTTTATCGGTCCTTGGATCGGGGCGCTCGGCCCGCCCGTCAATCCAGTTCTCTTCGGCTCATTCCAACCCCTTCCGGAGTTCGGCGATCGGCCCCTTGAACACCGACTCGAGCTCTGGGATCCGCGCCGACGCGTCCTCCGCGGCCCGGAGGGATCGCTCGGCGCCGGCGCGGTCGCC
>DOJA01000346.1:432-7410 GCA_003511945.1 Phycisphaerales bacterium
CTCGGCGCCGGCGCGGTCGCCCGTCCCCAGTCGGGCGAGCCCCAGGTGCGCCTCCGCGACCGCGAGCTCCGCGGGCGACCCGGCCGTCTGCACGGCCCGCTGGAGCACCTCGACCGCTTCCTTCAGGCGCCCGACCCGCAGGTACACCAGCCCGACCGTGTCCAGGACCGCGGAGTTCTCCCCGCCCTGCCTGGCGATCGCTTCCGCCGCCGCCTCCGCGTGGGACACCGCCTCCTCGGCCCGGCCCAGGTCGGCCACCAGGATGTAGGCGAGATCGTTGTTGACCTGGATGTCGCCCTCGCGCAGTTTGAGCGCCTCGCGGTACGCCGCCACGGCCTGCTCGAAGTCGCCCAGGCGGTAGTGGATCTGCCCGATCAGCCGGTGCCAGGCGAAGCGGACGACGGGGTCGGTGACCTTCGCGTCCATGGTCCGCGCTTCCGAGAGCAGGTCGGGCCACTCGCGGCGGGTCGTCGCCCCCGCCTTGGCGCTGATGCGTACGATCTCCATGGCCACATTCAGGCGCTTCTCGGCGGAGGCCTTCTCGAGCCAGTCCAGCGTCTCGCGCGGGCTGGCCTTGAGCTTCATCAGTTCGGTGACGAAGAGGTCCGACGCCTCGGGGTCCTCGCCCACCAGGCCGATGGCCTCGCGCGTCAGCTTCTCCGCCTCGTCGGATTGCCCCATGGCCTGGCGGGCCCGCGCCCGGAGCATGATGTCCGGGACGCTCTTGTAGGCCACCTTCTCAAACTCCGAGAGGAACATCCCCAGTTCCTTCCGGGGCACGGCGACGCCCGGACGCAGCGACACATCCAGCACCACCCCCGCCAGCTCGGGCGAGGGGCGCTTCTCGTACAGCCGGCGGTGCAGGTCCGAGGCCTGAGGCCAGCGCTGGAACTGCGCCATCGCGCGGGCGGCGAGCGTCAGCCACTGCAGGTTGTCGGGGTTCTGCTCCACCGCCCGCAGCGCCTCCTCCTGCGCCTCGGGGAGACGCCCCTCCGTCGCCAGACGCCGGATCAGCGTCGCCCGCAGCTCGTTGTCGTCCGGGGCGGCCTTGACCCCCGCCCGCAGGGCCGCGAACGCATCGTCCTTGCGGCCCTCGCGCGAGAGCAGCTCGAACCGCGCCAGCCACGCCCGGGTGAAGCCGGGGCGGAGGCGGGTGCACTGGGTGAGGTCCTGGATCACATCGTTCAGCAGCGCCGGCTCCTCCGCGTTGAAGAGCGCCCTCTGAAAGAACACATTGGGGTCGTTGGGGTACTGCTGCACCGCCCGGTCGAACTTCTGACGGGCGGTGCGACGGTCCTTCCGTCCCGCGGCGATGGCGCCCTCCAGCATCAGCACCTGGAGGTCGTCGGGCGTCCGCGAGGCCAGGCCGGCGATGATCTTCTGCGCTTCGTCGAACCGCTCCATCCGGAGCAGGGTCTCGCAGGCGCGCTTCTCGATGGCGTTGCGTATTTCGCCATCGCCCTTGAACCCGTCCATCACGCGCATGTACACCGTCAGCGCCTTCTCGAGCGCTGCGCTGTTGTCCTGCTTCGCCTTGGCGGCGGCCTCCGCGTCGCCCGAGGCCTGGGCGGCGCCCATCTCCATCGCCAGGCGCGTCGCGCGGTCGAAGTGGTGATCGGCCAGGGACCGGTCGGCCTCGAACAGGTTGTCCTTCTGGTGCAGGCGCCCCTGCTCCAGCGCGTCGGCCACTTCAGCGTCGCGCCCGAAGGCGCCCAGGAACTGCGCCAGCCCCGTGTACAGCGACACGGTCCGCTGATCGGCGGGCACCGAGTCGATGTAGCCCCGCACCGCGCCGATGCCCTCGTCCACCCGCCCCTGGCGCCCGTGCCAGGAGCCCAGCAGCAGCGCCAGCGCCAGGCGGTCCACCGACTGCTGCGCCCCCAGCGCGTCGATGATCTCCCTGGACCGCGCGTAGTTCGAGTCCTCCATGTACAGCTGGGCCAGCGCGAAGGCGTTGGCGTGGTTCTCCGGGCGGTTCTTCAGCGTCTCCTCGCGGACCTTCAGCACCTTGGCGCGGTCACCGAAGCGGGCCTCCAGCTCAAGCCAGCGGGCGTAGATGTCCTCGTCCTGCCCGAAGCGGAGGATGCCCGTCTCCGGCCCCAGCACCGCCAGGGCCTCGGCGCCCCGGTTCGCGCGGATGAGCGAGTCGGCGTAGTCCCGCGCGGTCACCATGTCGTCGGGGCGCCCCTCGTAGGCGCGCTTGTAGGCCTCGATCGCCTCGTTGGCCCGCCCCGCCAGCGTCAGCGCCTGCGCCAGCAGGCGACGGGCCGCCGGGTTGAAGGGCACCGCCTGCACCGCCCGCTCCAGCGTGGCGACCGCCTGCGCGCCCTCGCCCCGGACGAGCTCGATGCGCCCCTGGTAGAGCAGCCCGTTGGCCTGATCGATGTTCAGCGACGCCGCCCGCTGCGCGACCGAGCGGGCCTTGTCGAAGTTCTGCTCGTTGAGCGCCATCAGGAACGAGTAGTCGATGACGCGCGGGTTGTCGGGCGTCAGCGCCTCGGCCCGGGCCAGCGCCGCCTGCGCGTCGCCCCTCCGCCCCGAGCCGATGAACACCTCGAACCGCTCCACTTCCTTGTCCGCCTCGGACATCTCCGAGGTCTCGATCAGCGCCAGGGCCGCCTCGACCGGGTCCGCGTGGTTCAGGCGGACGCGCTGCTGCTTGAACATCTGCTCGTCCGGACGGGCGGCGATCGCCTCGTCCAGCGCCCGGATGGCCCCTTCGCGGTCCCCGTCGCGCAGACTGATCTGCACCTGCTCCAGCACCAGGCGCCGGTCCCACTGGGCGCCGGCCCGGGCGCCCTCGATGATCCTGCGCGCCGTCGCGGTGTCGCCCGCGGCCCGGGCCTCGCGCGACTCGACCAGCGCCTTGACGATCGGGTCGACCGCCACATCCTTCGAACCCTCGGGCTTGAGTGCGGTCGCGACCGAACTCAGGCGCGCCCTGGCGGCCTCGTTCTTGGGGTCCAGCTGGATCACTTGGTTGTAGGCCGCGTAGGCGCGCTCGAGTTCGCCCAGACGCAGGCACACCTCGCCCAATCGGAACTGCGCCCACGCCAGCGCCGGGGCCTCGCGGACGATGCCCTCGAGGATCAGACGGGCCTCGCCCAGGTTCTGCTGCTGCTCGAGCGCCTGCGCCAGGAGCTGCGACACCTCCAGCGTCTGCCCCGCGGGGCGGGACCGGATCTCGGTCAGCCTGGCCACCGCGTCCGCGAACAAGCCCTGGGCGAGTGCCAGTTTCGCGTCGGCGAGCAGCTCGGCGTCCTTGGTGGCGATCGAACTCTTGGACGCCAGCGCCTGGCGGTACCGCTTGGCGAGCGCCAGGGCCGCCTCCTTCTCGGCCGGGGTGGACGCGTTGTCCCACTGCTGCATGGCGACATTGATCTGCGCCGACAGGGCCGCCACGCGGCGCTCGGGCATCAGGCGCCCTTCCAGACTCACCGGAAGATCGGGCTGATCGACCACCGCCTGGTACTGGGTCAGCGCCTCCTCGTACCGCTGCGTCTCGCGGAGCAGGTACCCCCGCAGCAGCCCGAGACGCGCGTCGCCCGATCCGGCGGCGATGCGCCGATCGAGAATGTCCAGCAGCGGGGCGGCGCCGGAGCGCCCCAGCGCCCGCAGCAGCACCGTTGTCGCGCGGTCGATGAAGTCCACCGGGAGCGTCTCGGGCGCGGCGGCGGCCATCGTCGCCAGCACCTTGTCCGCCTCGGCGCGGAGTTCGTCGCTCGCCTTGCGGGCTTCTTCGAGACTGGTCACCGTCGCCGAGCGCTGCGCCTGGAACACGGTCAGGGCGGTCAGCGCGGTGCGCGGGCTGTCGGGGTGGGCGCTCAGGAACGCCCCGGCTTCGTCCAGCGCCGCCCGGAGCGCCCGCTCGATCCCCTCCGGCTTGCCCTCGCGCTGGGCCCGGGCGGCCTCGGCGGCGTGCCAGCGGACGATCCCGTCGGCCGCCTCGTCGTCCGCGGGGTTGGCGACGAGCGCCGCCCGGAACGCCTCCACGGCCCGCTGGCGCTCGGGCTCCTCGACCGCGGTCAGGAACATGACCTCCACGGTGGCCAGAGCGCGTTGCTTGCGCATCCCGATCGCTTCAGGGGATTCGGGGCCGATGCCCCGAAGACTGTCGTCGATCTCCTTGATCAGGTTCTCGAGGTTCTCGCGCCCCCCGCCCACCGTGCGGACGAAGCGGTCGAGCTCGGCGATGTACTCCACCTGCGCCCGCGCATCGGAGGGCTTCTGCATCGCGATGAGGTCCAGCAGACTGCGGTAGAAGTCGTACTGGCGACGGTACTGCACCTCGCTGGGCGGCACCGTCTTCACCATCGCGTCCCGCCACTTGATCAGCCAGTCCGTGCGCGTGCGGTCGTGCCCGACCGCACGCTCGTACTGCGCCGCCGCCTTCTCCCAGTCCCCCGCGGCGGCGAAGGCGTCGCCCTTGGTCACCATGTTCTCGACGCGCCCGACCAGCGCCATGTAGCCCACGCCCACGACCGCCAGCGCGCCCACCACCACCACGCTCGCCAGGACGATCACGAACCTCTTGTTCACCTGCTTGGCCATCGGAGCCCTTTCCTCGTCGTTCTTTCGAGTCCGCGATCGTCCGCCGGGTCAGCCCCCGGCGCGCTGCTCCGCCCTGGGGTTGCCAGGGGGGTAGGTCCCTTCTTCGACTTCCGTCCAGTCCGGTACGCGGCGCATGATGTCGGGCAGCAGGTCGTCCAGGACCTCCGCCGCCGTCTTCGCCAGCGCCTCGGCCGAATCGGCCGACACGCTCATGAACTGCACCTTGGCGTAGTAGGCGTAGTCGTCCTCCAGCCGGAACGCCAGCAGGCGCACATCGTTGGCGCTGCCCACCACGCCCCCGTTGGCGATGAAAAAGTAGCCCGCGTAGATCATCCGCTCCGAACGCCGGTCGCGGAACGGGGTGATCATCATCTCCAGGTTCTCGATCCCCCGGGGCAGGCGCACGCGGGACAGCGACTGCACGCTCCGGCCCATCAGGATCCGCCCGCGCGGGTCGTCCGCCCGCTGGTCCGGGTCGGGCACCAGGCGCGAGAGGTCCAGCGGCACCCGCACAGCCCGCGTCGGCCCGGCGATCTCCATCCCGCCCCCCACGATGCAGCGCTCGGGCACATGGGGCACGGTGTCGATCATCCCCGTGTAGTACGCGCAGTGCAGCTGGACCCGCTCCGCGCGCTCGCCGGGCGTCCCGTCTTCCTTGCGGTACCAGCGCGAAACATAGTTGCTCGTCCCCAGCGTCTCGATCCCCTCCGCGGACATGATCTCGTCGGCGCCCTCCTGCACCCAGCGGGGGCGGTCGGTCGGGAACGAAGAGGGCAGCGTGTGGAACTTCAGCCCGTCCCGCGCCTCGATCGGCTGCTTGCGCAGCTGGATGTTCAGCGACCGCAGCACCAGCCCCAGCGCCACCGCCGAGGTGGACAGCAGCGCCAGCACCAGCACCATCGCCCCGAGCATGGAGAGCGGACGGCTCACGCGGGCGCCCCTCCCGAGGTCGGCTCGTCGTCGGGGATGATCCGGCGCACCGCCCACACCCCCGTCATGAACAGGCCGAACGCCGGCGCCAGAAGCAGCGTCCCGATGAACGAGTGCGCCCCCCCCACCGCCAGCTCAGGGTCCACGATCGTCAGCGCGCCCAGCACCGATACCCGCAGCACATTCATCAAGAGCGCCACCGGCACCCCCAGCAGCACCACCGCCACCCGCTGCCACCACTCGCGGCACGACAGGAACGCCACCGCCACCGACAGCGCCACGAACGCGATCACCATCCGCATCCCGCTGCACGCGTCCGCCACATCCAGCGGGTGCGTCACGCCGTTGTGCGTCACATTCAGGATGTTCCCCGCCCGCTGCACCTCCAGCGCCATCAGCGGACCCACCACCTGCAGCACCACCTCCGAACCCGCCGACGCCAGCAGCTTCAGCCCCCAGGTGACCTTGATCATCACCATCTCGGAGATGCTCACCGCGAACAGCAGGAACCCCAGCGGGAACAGCAGCGCCCGGAACAGCTGCGGACCCAGCACGAACAGCACCATCCCGCCCAGCGTCGTCACCAGCGCCAGACCCTGGAACATGTGGTTCGAGTACCCGGCGATGAAATAGACATAGCACGCCAGCCCCAGCAGGATCAGCCCCAGCCCGGGCCAGAACACCGACTGAGGCAGCCGCGCCAGACGCTCCCGCGAGCGCCACGCCGCGTACCCGCTGATGAAGGGCACCGCGTAGGCGTGCCCCCAGTCTTCAACATGGTTCCAGGAGAAGCCCCCCGGCCCGAACTGGCGCGTCATCCACTGGTGGAACACGCCCGCGAAGGCGAACAGAGTGAACGCCGCCACGCCCAGGTGCGCCGGACCGAAGCCCTCGAGCCAGTTCAACGAGTCCGGCGCGCGCGCGACGACCCCGGCCCGGGGAACCCCGCCGACCCTTCCGCTCGCGGATGTCGCTGCGCTGCTCATGAATCCGTCAACCTCTCCGCACCGGGATCCCCTGAAGGAGGCCCCGACCGACCCGAACCCCCAAACTTCCCTCCCGCGCCACGACGGGGGAGCCGTCCTTCCTTCGATCGACCCGTCTCACGCGCGGATGCACCCGCTCCCCTGGCGCGGGAACCGCCTTCGGCCCACCCACCCCCGAACCTCCGGCGCGGCTGGTACGGACCCGGACCCCCGGAAGTTCGGACCCCCGGAAGTTCGGTCCCCCCGAACCCTTCCCTGATTCTGGGCTGAACGCGGCCCTGACCCACCGGCCCGTGTGCGCGGGCCTCCTGACCCCCGCAGTATACCGGCGGAATCCCGACCAGGGGTCAAACGGAGGCGGCAAAGCTACGGCGGGCGCGAGGTTTGTTGAGCGAGGTCTGGGAGAGACGGGCGGGCCGCCCGTCCCACCGGAGGGATGGAGGTCGGTCTGTCCGCCCGGCTTGAAGCCGCTCACAGAATGACTCGGAGAGGGCCGGAGCGACAGGCGGGA
>DOJA01000346.1:7494-13076 GCA_003511945.1 Phycisphaerales bacterium
AGCGACAGGCGGGACGCCTGTCCCACCAGAGGGGGTAGGTCATTCTGTGCGGGGCTCTTAGTTGAAGTTGTTGTCGTCCGGCGGCGGGCCGAACACATCGTTGCCGAAGTTGCGGTCCAGCAGGAAGCCGAACCCGTAGGACATCCGGAACCCGTTGCGGATGACCGCCGCCGGGGTGGCCCAGAAGTTGGTGCCGAAGTTCAGCAGGTCGTCGGGCTTGAGCAGGATGTCCGGCTGCGTGCCGGCGGAGATGGCCTTGTAGTCCACGCGGATGGTCGCCTGGCGGTTCTCGCCGATCATGCGCACCAGGTCCACGCGCTCGGGGATGGCGACAGCCGACAGCCCGCCCGCCGACGCCACCAGCCGCTGCAGGGTCAGCTTGCCGCTGAAGGGCAGGTTGTAGGTGCCCGGGCGCTGGATGCCGGGTCCGGAGACATAGATCACGCCCTGGGGCGGGGAGGGCACGCTGATGACATCCCCCGGGCGGATCACGATGTTGTACTGGGCCACGCCCTGCAGCAGGGGCGCCACGGGCACTTCGATCACGCGCTGGGTGACGAGCGCCGCGGGCGGCGCGTCCGTCCCGCCGCCCGTGGGGTCCGCGCCGTCGGGCAATCCGCTCGCGCCGGGACCGGGCTGCGCGCCGGGCGCGGTCGGGAAGGTCTGCACCCACTCGCCGTTGAGGAACACCCAGCGCGACTGGGGCGTGTTCGATTCGCCCATCTGGGGGGTCACGATCGGGCCGGTCGGCGATCGCGGGCGGGAGTCTTCCAGTTCAATCGGCGGCTCGATCTGCGACGAGTTCGTCGGCGTGCCCTGGTAGGCCAGCACGGAACGGACCAGCGCACCGTCCGATCCGGGGCCGAACGCTGCGGGCGACGCCCCGCCCCCCCCGCCAGGGCCTTCGTGGGGCGCTCCGGGGGGCGTTCCGGGGGGCGTTCCGGGGGGTGGTCCGGGCCACGGCGCGTTGTCGATGAGCCGGACACCCCCCACCGCCGCCGCCACGAGGGTTCGGCACGCGCGCCCGGCCCGGGGGGCGTCCAGCGATTCCGCCTCGCGGACGACGAAGTATTCCGGCACGATCCCGGCGCCCCGGAGCGAGCGCACCCCGGCGGCCTCGGCGGCCCCGGGGCTCGTCTCGCCCTGCGCGGCGCGGATCGCGGCCCAGAGCGACAGCGCCCGGGTTCGCGCTTCGGGCGACAGGCGGACATTGCGGCTGCTCATCGCCAGGCCGTCGGGCTCGCGGACGGTCTCGTGCGGCACGATCCTCAGCGTCCGCCCCTGCGCGCGCACCATCGCGCGAACGACCTGCAGTTGCTGCCAGTCCTTCTCGCCGAACACCGCGGCGCGGGGGTCGGTCAGGTCGAACAGGCGGGAGCACACACGGCACACGCCCGCGAAGTGCCCGGGTCGGTGCGCATCTTCGAGCCCGGGGTGGGTGGCCGCCGCGGGCAGGTCGATGGGGCGCTCGGGCGCCCCCCCCGGGGCGTGGGGTGGTGGGTAGACCTCCTCGACCGACGGGGCGAACACACAGTCCGCCCCCGCGCGCTCGGCCAGGGCGCAGTCGGCCTCCAGCGTGCGCGGGTAGGTGGTGAAGTCGCGGGGGTCGTTGAACTGCGTGGGATTGACGAACACGGTGACGACGACGGGGGGCCGGTCCGGTTCGGCGCGCGCGATCGAGCCCGCGAGCCGGATGAGGGCCGCGTGGCCCTCGTGGAGCGCGCCCATGGTGGGGACGAGGACACCCGTGCGGAACTCGCGGAGCGGGCCTTGTTCGTGGACGATGCGCATGGAAGGGGAAGGGTAGAGGTGAAGTCGTGCAGAGTCCTGTCGGCGTGAGGCGTCCCGTCGGGCGCCCGGCTTGGCTAACCCCTTTGCGCCCGGACGGAAGGCGCCTCGCGCGGGATGGCCTGCGGGCTCGCGCCCGCGGTTCGTTTGGGAGTGTCGGGTGCCCCGTCCAGCGAGCGCAGCGAGTCGGACGGGCGGCGGCGATCAACACGGCGTCACCCGCGACGGCCTGCGGGCTTGCGCCCGCGGTTCGTCATGGAGTTCCGACAGAGGTCAATCCTGCCGCTGCAGCACAAACCAGGCAAACAGTTGCTCGGCGCCCCCGGGGGTGAGGTGGGGCAGGGTCCAGTGCTCGAGCAGTTCGAAGGCGGGTCCGGTGATCTCGGCGATGCGCTGGGGGTCCTGCTGGAGAATGCTCAGCCCGCTGCAGCGGGTCGGGCCGTCGGGCGCGAACGCGGCGATGACGGCGTATCCGCCCGGGCGAACGGCGGTGTTCAAGCGCTCGCGGTAGGCGTCGCGGTCCGGCGGCGAGGTCAGGAAGTGCAGCGCCGCCCGGTCGTGCCAGAGGGCGTACGCGCCGGGCTCGGGCGTCCAGCGGGCGATGTCGCTGACGGTCCAGCGCACGCGCTCGCTCCGCGCGGGGCCGAGACGCGCACGGGCGATATCGAGCGCCGCGCCGGAGACATCCAGGCAGGAGACCGCGGTGAACCCCTCATCCAGCAGATGATCGACCAAGGCCGAGGCGCCGGCGCCGATGTCGATGATGGGGTCCTCCGGGCGCAGCCCCAGCGTGCGGATGACCGAGAGCGACGGCTCGGGCGAGGCCTGGAACCAGGAGACCTCGGCGGGCTTCCTGGTGCGGTAGACCTCTTCCCAGTGCGTGCGGTGGTCCACGAGGGCGGTTCCGGTCGATCGGGGAGCGCAGGAGAGCGTGGGGGTTGGGCGGAACCGCGGGTCCGGCGCTGGCGCGGGGCCGGACGGGAACTCGGCGCGTCAGGGGCAGTCCTGGAGCCACTGGCTGAGTTCGGAGGTGATGTCGTCGAAGTCGACATCGCCGTCCAGGTCGGCGTCGCCCGGCCCTGTGCCGGGGAATGGGTGGTAGGCGTTCAGCCAGTTCGAAAGAGAGGTGGTGATGTCGTCGAAGTCGACGACGAAGTCGCCGTTGGCGTCGCCGAGGCAGGGCGCGGGGATCTCAATCAACACGGCCTCCGCTTCCGATGGGTTGTCTCGGAGTCCGCTGGCGGCGATGACTGTTCCGTCGGAGGAGATGTCTCGGGCCTCGGTGATGACGAAGCCCATCGGCAGCCCTCGGGCGGCGAGGAACTGCGTGAGGTCGATCGAGCCGCCCCGGGCGTCCCACAGCCAGGCGCCGGTCCCGGCGGGACCACCCTCGAACACGCCGACGACGCGCCGGCCGTCGGCGCTGACGCCGAGGGCGTCGGTCTGGCCGAAGCCGTGCGGGTGGGCGGGGACGAGCGTGGTGGATGTCGGTCGGTGATGGATGAACCCGACCACGCCCGGAGCACCGAAGGTGCTGCCGACGGCGACGGAGCCGTCGTGCGAGAGGCGCGTGATGCGCCCGGGCAGGGCGTCGCCCGACTTTTTCACGCGGGGCGGGGCGAGGAGCAGGGGTTCGGGCGCGAAGGCGCCGTCGTTGGGCCAGATGGTGCAGACGGCGCCGGGGTCGAAGAGATCGAAGGGCACGATGTCCTGAAAGGAGAACGGGAAGAAGCCCGCGCTGGTTCCGCCGATGGTTGAGGCGTCGCCGCTGACGGCGAAGGCGTCGCTCTGCGTGAGCCCGACCAGCGGCGCGAGTACCTGAGCGCCGTTCTCCACGGACTCCCAGACGAATCCTGTCGTGTCGCCGGAGTCGGGGTTCCTCATCTGGCCCACGATGTGGACGCCGTCGTCGCTGACGCCCCGGGCCGAGGACGGGCGCTCAGTGAGCGGGTTGAGGGATTCGAGGGGCTCGGACCCGCTGAGCGCGGTCCATCGTCTGGCGGATCCCCCGCTGCCGAACCCCACGACGACGCCGCCGCCGGAGGAGGCGTCGAGGGCGCCGCTCATGAAGAGTGCCGGACCCAGGTCGGCGGGCGTGGAGCGGGTCCAGCGGAAGCCGGTCGATGCGATGAATGTGGTGCTTCCGAAGCCGACGATGACGCCGCCCTCGGGGGAGAGGCCGCGGGCGCGGTCCGCCAACCAAGGGCTGGTCTCCATGCGGGCTTCGACGATCTGGATGAAGGTGAACCCGGCCCGCGCGCTGGGCGAAAGGGCGGCGAGGGCCACCCCCGCGGCGGTGCCGCAGGCGGACAGGACAGGTTTGGTGTTCATCGACCGACCCCTCAAGAAGACGCGCCGGGCGCGCGATCGGGCGGCCCGACGCGGGGCCGACGGTCCGTCTACCCTACACCCAAGCCGAGGCCGATCAACGAGGAAGTCGAGAATTGACCGCACCGACGATGCCCCGCGCGAACCTGCTCGGCCCCGGGACGGCGCATTCTTGTGTCGTCGCAGAACTTGCGCCGGGCGCCCTGTTCGCCCATCCCTACATGTCGTTCTACGCCGACGAGCGGGCGGCGCGATGGCGCCCGTCGTTCGTCGAGGTGGAGTCGCGGATCGAGGCCGAACTATCGGCGGGCGCGGGCGGGATGCCGGTGCAAGGGGTGACCGTGCTGCTCGGCTCGGCGACCTTCTCTCGGTTCCAGGATTCGATCCCCGACCTCGATCTGCACACGCGGCTTCGGTACCGGCTGGCGTCCAAGCCCCGTTCTCTGGAGGAGGGTCAGGCGCTGGTCGCGGAGGCGTACCGCCCGTTCCTGCTGGGCCTCATCGAGAGGGTGCGGAGCACGATCGGCTGGCGCCTTGTGCGCTTGCGGACGGAGTGGAACTCGAGCGTCATCGACCGACGACGCCACCCGCAGAACCTGATGCTGAACTGGTCGCCCGCGGACCTGGCGATCGGCTCGACGGTGGGATCGACGGGCGAGATCACGCTGAGCGAGGCGCTCATGTGCTCCGGTTCGAACAAGGTGACCTTCCTGATGCCCGGCCCGCACGACGATGAGCCGCTGATGGTGGACCTGCAGATCGATCGGGGCTGGACGGCTCCGGGCGGGGACTGCGACATCAACCCAGATCCGACCGGGCAGTGGTTCGGCAAGTTGGCCGCTTCTCGCGGGGCCGCGGAGCGGGCGGTGGCGATGGAGCGGGAGATGGCTTCGCTCTTCCCGGCGCTGTACCGGGTGCCCGAGTGCTACCTGGGGCCGATGGGCGTGAACTTCGTGGATCGCCTGGCGCGCGGCGAACTGGCCAAGCTCGGGCGGATCCCGATCCTGGCGTGGTCGTACCTGGGGCGTCGTGACATGGTTGAGCGCGTCATCGAAGTCGTGCGCGGCCGGCGGCTGGACCTGATGGTCCACTTCGGCGTGCTGGGCAACCTGATGCAGATCGCCAGGAAGCACGAGCTGCCCAACGGCGTGATCGCGCCATGGGTGATCGCCCGCCTGCGGCGTGCGCAGGAGACGGTCGGCGTCCTGACGGGCGGGCGGGCCGAGGCGATCGGGCCGGCCCTGACCCCTCTGGTGCGCGCGGGGGCCTCCGACCCTTCGGCCCCGGGGTTCTGGCGCCTGGTCAACGAGTTCCTCCGCGTGCTGCGCGACCGGCTGAACGCGGAGATGCTCGAAGAACTCCGGGCGCAGCCGGAACTGCTGGATGTGTTCCCCGGCGCGCGCCGGGCGCTGGGATTGCCCGGCGGGTGACGCCCCTTCACGGGGGGAGGGGGCTGTGGAGCGGAG
>DOJA01000332.1:0-275 GCA_003511945.1 Phycisphaerales bacterium
TGGGGGGACTGCCGGGGGGGCTGCCGGGGGGGCTGCCCGTGGTCGTCCACGAAGCCGAGGCATCCTGGCTTGGCGACCCGGCGCTGAACCTCTCCCTGGCCCTTGGGCAGGGGTTCGCCACCACCGGACCCGACCGCACCCTGGCCGGAGGCGAGACCCTCTCCATGGGCGGCGTCGACTGGCGCGTCGTGCACACTCCGGGCCACTCGCCAGGGGGGATCACGCTGTACAGCCCGGACCTCGCCACGGCCATCGTCGGCGACACGCTGTTCGCC
>DOJA01000332.1:352-1463 GCA_003511945.1 Phycisphaerales bacterium
GGCGACACGCTGTTCGCCGGCTCCATCGGGCGCTCGGACTTCCCCACCTCCGACGAGCGCACGCTGCACCGCTCCATCCGCGAGTCCATCTACACCCTGCCCGACGACACCGTGGTCCTCCCCGGCCACGGCCCGCCCACCACCGTCGGGCGCGAGAAGCGCACGAACCCCTTCGTGAGGGGCGCGTGACCGGCCACGGGTCGGCCCGCCTGGCGGCGCTCCCCGCGGGGCTGCGCGCACGGACGCGGTTCGTGCGCCTGGCCTCCGATGAAATCGACGGAGGCGTCCCCGCGCTCCTCGCGCACCCGCGGGAAGCGTGGTGGGACTCGCCCGAGCCCTCGCCCGCCCCTGTTGTGATCTGGATGCACGGGCGGAGCGTGAACAAGGAACTCGACCCCGGGCGGTACCTCCGCTGGGTCCGCGCGGGGATCGGCGCCTGCGCCATCGACCTGCCCGGCCACGGCGAGCGCGAGGTTCCGGGCATGGGCGAACCCGAACGGGTGCTGGAGATCGCCGAGCGCGTCGCTTCCGTCGAGATCGACGCCGTGGTGCGCGCGCTGGCGGCCCCTGCGCTCCGCGCCGCGTTCGACGCCTCCCGGATGGCGCTCGGGGGCATGTCGCTGGGGGGGATGACGACGATGATCCGGCTCTGTCGCCCGCACCCGTTCGTGTGCGCGACGGTGGAGGCGGCATCGGGGGACTTCCGAGCCATGGCCGCACGACCGGCGTTCGCGCACCCCGATGGGACGCTCCGCGAGGAGGCGGCCCGCCTGAACCCGATCGACCGGCTGTCCGGCTGGCGCAGCATCCCGTTCCTCGCCCTGCACTCCGAGCTCGACGAGTGGGTGCCGGTGGCGGGGGTCCGCTCGTTCGTCGACGCGCTGCGGGCGCGGGCGACGGACGAGGGCGCCGACCCCGCGCAGGCCGCCTTGCACACCTGGCCCCGGACGGGCGCGCCCTACGAGCATGTCGGCTTCGGACGCTTCAGCAACGAGGCGAAGAACCTGCAGACGGAGTTCCTCGCGCGTCACCTCGGCGCGGCTCCGAGCGGATGGCCTGCCCAGGGAAATTGAGTGCCTGTGTGCCACGGCCAAGCCCCCGGCTTGGCTAT
>DOJA01000332.1:1534-2193 GCA_003511945.1 Phycisphaerales bacterium
GCCCCCGGCTTGGCTATGCCCCACCGCAGGGATCCAAGCCAAACAGCCAACGCGGCGCGCGGGCTATGGCACGACATGCGGTCCCTGATTCCCGCCTCCCTCCAGTAGACTCCCCTCCGCGAAGTACACCCCCATACTTCATGGTCGTCCGCGCCCGTCCAGACCGCGCGGCCATCCGTGACGAGTGGATCGAACGCGCCGTCCGACAACCGAGCACCAGGAGGTGCAGGCCGACGGGCGGATCCGGCGATGGGCTAAGATCGCCGAGGCCAACGACCGATGGCTCCGAGTGATTCTTCTCCCCGACGCCGAGACCCGTCACAACGCCTTCTTCGACCTCGGATTCAAGCCATGAAAGTCAAGTACTTTGCCGAGACCGACACGCTCCTGATCGAGTTCCGCGACGCCCCCGTCGCCGAGACCCGCGACCTCGACGAGAACACGGTCCTTGACCTCGATGCTCAGGGCAACATCTGCTCGATCACCGTTGAGCACGCCTCCACGCGCACAGGAAGCCCCGAGTTCTCCTACGAACAGATCGCCGCCTGAGGCCGGTGGCCGCGGGCGGTAGGCCCAGCAGTTGTGTGCCATGGCCAAGCCCCGGCCTGGCTATGCCCCACCGCAGGCATCCAAGCCACATAGCCAACGCGGCGCGTTGG
>DOJA01000332.1:2217-3047 GCA_003511945.1 Phycisphaerales bacterium
GCGGCGCGTTGGCCATGGCACGCTTCAAGTGGCGTTTGGAAGAACAATCCTGCTCGGGCGCGGCCCCGCCGGATCAGCCGTGAAGGTGCGCGCGGACGGGGTAGTCCTCCCCAAGCCCGTAGTGATCCGCGAAAATCGCGTGGACGACCAGCGCCCGCTGCTCGGGCGTCGCGCCGGGGAGTTCGTACAGGTTGGCGTCCCTGCGGACCGCGCTGGGGACGAGCGACCCGAGCCCGTGCGCCGCCAGGAACCGGCGCAGGTCGATCTCCGGCCCGTCGGACGCGCACAGGTTGATGCGGTCGGCGTTCAGTTCGACGACGCGCGGGTCCGCCCCGTCCCCGGCGGTGAAGGTCGCCCACAGTCCCTTGTCGGCAACAGCCGGCAGGCGGGCGGCCACCTGCGCGATGGCGTCCAGCGGGCCGGAACAGGCATCGCCCGGGTGGGTCACGCTGAACTCGTGCGGGTTCTTGAAGAGTGAGGCCAGCCGCCTGAGCATCGGAGCGCCCTCCTGGGCCGGTGTCACGCCGACGGGCCGGAGCCGCGGGCGCGGCGCGAGTCGCCCTCGGCCCGGCGCAAGGTGAATACGCTCTTCCACGCCCGCAGTTCCGCCAGCAGCGAGCGGCAGTCGGGGAACCGCCTGGCGGGGTCCTTGTCCATCATGTGGCGGAGCACCTCGCACAGCCCGTGGTCGAGGGAGTCCTTGAGTTCGGTCGGGCAGCGCAGGGGCTCGCGGAGGTGCTTGTTCATCACCTCCTTGGAGTCCTTGCCCATGTAGGGCGGGCGTCCGGTGACCATCTGGTACCACGAGGCGCCCAGCGAGTAGATGTCCG
>DOJA01000332.1:3103-3260 GCA_003511945.1 Phycisphaerales bacterium
CGCCCAGCGAGTAGATGTCCGACGCGGGGCCGATCTCCATGTCGCCCCGGACCTGCTCGGGGGAGATGTAGAAGGGCGTGCCCAGCGTGCGTCCCTTGTCCGCCAGGGCCGCCCGGCGGTCGGCGATCACCCGCGCCAGCCCCAGGTCGGCGAGCTT
>DOJA01000061.1:0-2500 GCA_003511945.1 Phycisphaerales bacterium
GGGGCGGTGGGGGCGGGCCGGGGCCGGGGTTGATCGAGGGTCGTCTGCGGGTGGTGGCGTCGTCGTGGTCGGACAACCCGATGAAGGGGGCGGAGGTCTATCGCTGGATGGACGAACGCCTGGACCCGGCGCGGTTCGAGTTCACCTTCGTCGGGCGGTGCGGCGCGCCGCTGGCGCGGGCGCGAGTGGTGCCCCCGCTGGCGAGCGCGGAACTGGCGGACCTGCTCCGCGGGCAGCATGTGTATGTGACCGCCAGCCGCGAGGACTCGTGCTCCAACGCGCTGATTGAAGCGCTTGCGTGCGGGCTGCCGGCCCTCTATCACGACTCGGGCGGGAACCGCGAGCTCACGGGCTTCGGCGGGCTGCCCTTCTCGCGCCCGGAGGAGATCCCCCATCGGCTCGAGCGGCTGCGGGCGCACCACGGCGCCTTTCGGGCGCTGATCCGCGTGCCCACGATCGACGAGGTGTGCGACGCGTACCTGGCTCTGGCGCTGGGGGACGAGGCGTACCGGTAGGGGACTCCGTCCGCGGAGGCGGACGGGTTGAGAGGGGCAGAGCGGCGGGCGTGTGAATCACCCGCCTTGGTCGACCGATCCCGCGAATCAAGCGCGTTTCGCCACCGTCCGCTCCTCAGGAATGCACCCCCCAAGGGCGGATGATCCGACTACGCACGGACCGAAGTCGCCCTTGGGCTCACGCCGCCGATCCGATGAGGAGAGGGGGGCCTCCCGGGACGACGCCCGGGAACGAGATGGCGGAGCCATCGTCGAGGGAGCGGGCGCACTCCCGTTCGACCAGCGGGCCGACGGCGCGGGGGTCGAGGGGGTTCTTCTCGCGCAGCCCCGCGTCGCGCAGGTGGGCGTCGAGCGCGGGGTAGGGGGCGTCCCAGTCGAACTCCCGCGTTGCGGCGTGGGAAGGGGCGTCGTCGAGCCCCCACAGCGCGACGCGCAGGTCCGGGTGGTCGGGCGCCAGACGCGCCAGGCGCGCGCGGAGCGGGTCGATCTGGCCCGTCTTGCGGGCGCGGAGGAGCATCTTGATGTACAGGTGGCGGAACGACTGCTCGAAGTCGTGCAGCCCCAGCACCGCGCCCGCGAAGAGTGAGGGATGCCCGGACGCCTCCATCCGGCGCACGACGCTGGTCTCCGGGCGGAGCGTGGCGGGGTCGTGCGCGATGAATCGGAGGGCCTCGGGGACCAGCGAGCCCCGGAAGGCGTGGAAGCCGCGGGGCTGCGTGCCCCCCATGACGCGGCAGACCAGCAGCCCCTTCACATGGAAGCACTCGGGCGGGGCGCCTTCGCACAGCGCCAGCAGTTCCTCGAGCGCGCGGGGCGCGAGCAGGACATCCGCGTCAAGGGTGAAGAGCCAGCGGGGGCGCTCGGCGGCGCCGATCTCCAGCCCGCGCCGGACCGCGGCGCTGAAGGGGCGCTCGCGCAGCAGTCGGACTCGCGCCGGGTCGATCTGGCCGCGCACGACGGCGAGGCAGGCGTCGCGCGTGCGCTCGCCCGCCTCGCGGAGGACGAGCAGGACATCGCGGTCCACGGGTCGGGTCAACGGGCGGCTCCGGTGGTGGGGAGTCGGTTGGAACGGCTCTCGGAGTCGATTCAATCAGGCCGCAAGAGACGGGCGGGCCGCCCGTCCCACCAGGGAGCGGCGGTCACTCTGTGCAGGGCGCTGAGTCCATCGGCCGGTCCGGGCGGCACGCTGGAAGCCCGGCTCCGGTTCGGCCGATATCGGGCGCATGCCCGCCCCCTCCGGTCCCCCCCCCGGTCCCGCCCCCGGCCTTGGTCCTTCGCCCGCGCCGCCGACCGAGTTCGTCCCCACGGAGTCCGCGGGCTCCCCGGGCGTGCGTCGGCGCGCGTACCGGGACTACGAGCAGTACCTCGCCCATCAGGCCGACAAGCTCCGGCGCCTGCGGGATCGGATCGAGCCCAGCGACCTGGAGTACGAAGAGATCGTCTTCGAGCGGTTCCACGGGCTGGCGGAGTTCGGCGGGGACTCTCTCCGGGGGCACTCGGTGCTGTGCCTGGGCGCTCGCCTGGGGGGCGAGGTCCGCGCGTTCAAGCGCCTGGGGGCGCTGGCGGTCGGGCTGGACATCGAGCCGGGCGAGAAGAACCCGCATGTCCTGCACGGCGACTTCCACGACCTGGCCTTCCCCGACGCCTGCTTCGACCGGGTGTTCACCAACGCGATCGACCACGCCTGGGACCCCGCCCGCGTGATCGACGAGGGCGCCCGCGTGCTGAAACCCGGCGGGCTGTTCCACCTGGAGCTGTGCGCCGAACGCCCGGGACGGTACGAGGCGATCGACACCTCCGACCCCGCGCCGATCCTGGCGATGATGGGGGCGCGCCTGTCGCGGGCGGGGATGGTCGAGGTGCGCAATGTGACCTCGTACCTGGACTGGTCGGGCTGGCTGTACACCTTCCGGCGCCTGGGCGCTTCGTCTGCAGGCCATGCGTGCTGACGAGTTGAGAGGGTGTAGAGCGGCGGGCGAGTGAAT
>DOJA01000061.1:2562-7405 GCA_003511945.1 Phycisphaerales bacterium
AATCGCCCGCCTTGGGAGCCAAGGCATCGGGATCTGAAGTTGGGGCTCCGAGCCGCCGGCGAAGGGCCGGAGGGCGTGCCGCCCCCGAACGCGCGGGCGACGATCCCGCACCCCCTTGCCCGGGATTGCGCTAGGTTTGGCTGCCGCCGAAGGGCACGCCGTCGTAGGCGAGCGGCGCGCGCGGCGCGGGCTCGCAGGTCAGCAGCACCGCGTTGGCGCCGGGGCGGTAGTCGGTGTAGTGCAGCACCCGGCCCCAGCCGGTCATCTCCAGCATCATGAACAGGGCGGCCTTGCTGGGGTGGGCGTAGGAGCCCGTCTGGGCCGGGTCCGTCCACTTGAGCAGGATCACCGGCTCCGCGTGCGTGAGGTCCACCGACGACTGGAAGACCATCAGCCCGCCCCCCGGGGGGGGACGCGTCGCACGCCGGAGCAGGTTGAGCAGCTTGAAGTGCTCCACCGTGTGGTACAGCACGCCCGTGCAGAAGACCAGGTCAAAGGGCTCCATCGAGGCCAGGCGACGCGAGGTGAACACGCTCTCGAAGATGAACTCGTGCGGGCACGCGAGCTCGTGACGCCACTCGTCGGCGTAGATGCGCTTCTGGGGCAGCTCGACCATCACCAGGGCCGACGGGTGCAGCGTCCGGTCGATCCAGCGGCTGTGGTAGCCCCCCTTGGGCCCGATCTCCAGCACCCGCGCCCCCTTGAAGCGCTGCGTGTCGAGCAGCGCGTCAAGGTCCGACTCCAGCACGCTGTTCACGCCCCGCGTCAGCTCCCGCGTGTCGCGGACCACCCCCCTCACTTCGGTGACGCTGAATCCGGGGGCGGCGGGGGCCTCGGCGGCTGTCGCGGCGACGGTGGTCATGGCAGGCGTATCGACGACCCCCGGGGACTCGCTTGAAGCGCCGGCGACGCGAGAGTCCCCCGGGGTTCGCCCTGAAACGACCGATAGAACTCTTCGGCCCGGGGCGTCGCTCCGCGCCGGACGCATGACGCCGATCTCGGTCCTGCTCCCGGTCCATGGCGAGGCGCCCCACCTGGCGCCGGCGATCGATTCGGTCCTCGAACAGACCCACGGCGGGTTCGAACTGCTGATCCTGCTGAACGGGGCCGCTCCGAGCCCGCGGGCCATCGGCGTGGCGCGAGAGGCCGCCCGGCGCGACCCGCGCGTGCGGGTCCACGAACTCCTGAGGCCCCGGGGGGGGAACCTGTCCACGGTGCTCAACGAAGGGCTGGCCCTCGCGCGTCACGGGCTGGTGGCGCGGATGGACGCCGACGACTTGTCGCACCCCGAGCGCCTCGGCGCGCAGGCGGCGTTCATGGAGCGCCACCCCGGGGTGCTCGCGCTGGGGACCGCCTACGAGCGCATCGACGAGCGGGGCGGGTCGCTGTCGGTTGTTGTGCCGCCCTGCGATCCGGGGGAGATCCGCTGGCGCCTGCTGCTGGGGAACACCTTCGCGCACGGGTCGATGATGCTCCGGCGCGACGCGGTGCTGGCGGCGGGCGGGTACGACGAATCCTGCGCGCGGGCGCAGGACTACGAACTGTGGACGCGCCTGGCGCGCCCCCCCGGGGGGGGGAGGTGCGCCATGGCCAACCTGCCCCGGGTGCTGTACCGCTACCGGACGAGCGCCGGCGCGACGCGCCCGGATGTCGCCCAGGGCGAGACCGTGGCGCGGGTCATGCTGCGCGAGTGGGCGCTGCTGGGCCACGGCGCGAGCGACGCCGACCTGGCCCCGGCGCTGGCGCGAATGTTGACGGGCGGAGCGGGCGGGCGGGGCGCGGCGATCGAGATCGAGCGGGCGCTGAACGCGGAGGGTCCTTCCGTCGGCGCCCTGCTGGGGCACCTGGTCGGCACGCAGCCGCTGCGGGGGCCGACGCAGGCGGCGATCGAGGCCGGGCGCCTCAGCCGCCTGCGCGAGGTGTCCACCAAGCTGCGCTGGTTCGGCGTGACCAGCGTCTGGCTGTGGGGCGCCGGACGCCACACCGAGTGGATGCTCGCGCACGAGGCGGAGATCCCCCAGCAGATCGTCGGCGTCGCGGACGACCTGAGAGCGGGCACGCGCCTGGGGCTGGTCCTCGTGCAGTCGCCCCACGACATCCCCGCGGGCGCCGATGTGCTGCTCTCCAGCGATGCCTTCGAGGATGAGCTGTGGGAGGCCAGCGCCCCGCACCGGGCGCGGGGCGTGCGCGTCTGGCGCTTCTATGGGGCGCAGGACGATCGCCCGACGATCGTGAACACCTCGCACGCGGCCGAGCCCGTTCGGGTCGGCGGCGACTGACCCGCGGGCGCACCAGGAGACACAGGCCGGGCCATGGCACCGATCGTCAGCATCGTGATCCCGCTCTACAACGCCGGGCGTTTCATCGGCGAGGCGCTGGGCTCGCTGGTTCGCCAGACGATGGACGACTGGGAGTGCGTCGTCATCGATGACGGATCGACCGACGGCGGGCACCGGGCGGTGGAGGACTTCGCGCGGGGCGAGCGCCGCGTGCGCCTCGTGCGCCAGGCCAACGCCGGGCAGTCGGCGGCGAGGAACCGCGGGATCGACCTGACCTCCGGGCGGTTCCTGGTCTTTCTCGACAACGACGACCTGCTGACCCCCCGGGCGCTGGAGCGGCTGGTCGTGGAGGCGGAGCGCGACGGCGCCGGGGCCGCCCACGGGGGGGCGGCGTGGATCGACGAATCCGGGGCCGACCTGGGGTGGTCCTTCGAGCCGACGGCGCCCCGCGTCGGGCTGAACGAACTCCTCGCCCACGGGCGGTTCAACACCTGCTCGCAGATGATCGCGCGGGAGCGGCTTGGCGGCGATCGGTTCCGCAGCCGGTTCGACGGGGTCGAGGACCATGACCTGTGGCTCCGCCTGGCGGCGCGGGGGGTGCGCTGGAACGCGGCGGGCGAGGTCGTGTGCGCCTACCGCCTGCGGGCGACGAGCGACAGCCGCCGGTTTGAGCGGATCGCGCGGACGCACGACGCGGTGCTGCGCGAGGGCTTCGCGCTGGCGCGTCGGTCGCCGCCGGTCGGCGCTGACGCCTCCCCGGCGCGCGAGCGGGCGGTGCTGGGACGGACGGCGCTGCACTACGCGACGGCGATGGCGCTGGGGGATGCATCAGGACGCTTCGAGCGCTCAACCGGGCTGCTGACCTCGCTGGGGACGAGCGCGCCGATCCACGCGGCGGACGCGGCGACGGCGGCGTACTGGGCGCTCCCGTACGCCGACTGTCGATCGCCCCGCGTGTGGACCGGGCCGGGCATGGACGCGGCCCGCCTCAGCCGTGCGGCTCATCGGTGGTGGAGGGCGCTGACGGAGGCGGGGCTCGCGGCGGAGGACCTGCCCGCGCGCGCCCGGCGGGCGCTGGCGGAGCAGTGCGTCCCGGCGGAGGAGGTGGCGCGGGCGCTGGTCGACGGGCTGGCGCCCGGGCGCGCTGTGGTGGTGCTGGGGCTGGGGCGCCAGTCGCACTGGGTGGTGCGGGAACTGGCGGCCCGGGGGGTCCCGTGCCGCGCGCGCGACCACGCGCTGCCCGAGGGGCGGAGCGGGCACCTGGCCGGCTGCGTGCGCATCGAGGTTGATCCCATCGACGCGCCGTTCGACGCGGGCGCGACGCATGTGATGACCGTCGGCGACGACCGCGCGTTCCTGGCGCGCCTGCCGGCCCGCTTGTCGGTCCGGCGCTGGGCGGAGGCGCGGGCGGCGCTCGTGGACCGCGCGGAGGATCGATTGTCGCCCTTCTGGAACGAGGACGGGCAGCGCCGGGGAGCGGCGGCGTGAGCCCGCGCGTCAGCGTCATCGTGCCCCTGTACAACTCCGGCGCCACCGTTGGTGAGACGCTGGGCTCGCTGCGCGCGCAGTCGACGGAATCGTGGGAAGCCATCGTCGTGAACGACGGCTCGACGGACGACGGGCCGGCGATCTGTGAGGCGCTGGCGGCCCGCGATCGGCGCATCGGCGTCGTCCACCAGCGCAACCGCGGGCTGGGCGCGGCGCGGAACAGCGGGATCGAGCACGCCCGCGGGGAGTTCGTCCACTTCCTCGACGCCGACGACACGATGCGCCCCGGTGCGCTGGAGCGCCTGAGCGCCCTCGCCGAGGGGAGCGCCCACGGGGCGGCGGCGTGCGGGTGGGAGCGCGTCGGGCCGGCGGGCGAGCCCTTGGACTGGTACGAGGCCCCGGCTCGCGGCGGCTTCGGGCTCGACGAACTGCTCGCGGGCAATCAGGCCCCCGTTCACGCCCTCATGATGGCCCGGCGGACCCTGGCGGGCGAACGGTTCGATGAGTCGCTCCCGGTGGTGGAGGACTACGACCTGTGGCTGCGCCTGGCGCAGCGGGGCGTGCGCTGGGAGATCAGCGGGGCGCCCCTGGCGGTGTACCGCGTGCGTCCGGAGTCGATGAGCCGCGCAACGAGGGTGATGTGGAGCACAACCCGGGGTGTGCTGATGCGGGCCTTCGCCCGGGCGCGCGCGTCGCGGGTGGTGGTCGCGGACACGAGCGCCGAGCGCGAGGCGCGGACGCTCTCCCGGCTGGCCTTCCTGCACGGGACGATCCTGGCGGTGCGCGATGCCGCGGGGGCGGGCGCGATCCTGGGCGAGGCGCCGGGTGACGACTGGCGTGAGCCGGGGTTCGCGTCGCGGGCGCTCCACGGCGGGCTGGCGCTGGGGCTGGGGCTGCCCCCCTCGGCGTGGCGGGGGGACAGGAGCGCGACGCTCTTCCACGCGGCGCGTGACTGGGCGGGGCCGGCGCTCGGTGCAGGAGCGCCCGGGGTGTTCGAGCGGCTGGCGGCGCTGACCGTCGATCCGGCGCTCGTCGCGCGGGCGCTGGCGGAGCGGATCGCCCCACCCCACCCCGCC
>DOJA01000017.1:0-3788 GCA_003511945.1 Phycisphaerales bacterium
GGCCCCCCGGCCCCCCGGCCCCCCGGCACCGGCCTCGGACGGACCCGCAAGGCGTGGACCATGCGTTTCGACACCTCACAGCACATGCGCCTCAGCCAGCAGATGAAGCTGGCGCCGCGCATGATCCAGTCGATGGAGATCCTCCAGATGCCGATCCAGGCGCTGGAGGAGCGGATCGAGCAGGAGCTCGAGTCCAACATCGCGCTGGAGACGGTCGAGCCCGGGGGCGACGAACGCACCCTCGAGCAGATCCGCATGGAGCAGGACCGCGAGGACACCGAGAACGAGCGCGAACTCCGCGTCGAGGACGGCGGGGGCGGCGCCGAGGACTTCGAACGCCTGGACTCCTTCGAGTCCACCTACGCCGACGCCGCCGAGAACGAGTTCACGGACTCGGACAAGTCCCGCCAGCGGAACGAGGAGTATGTCGGGGCGCCGAGCCGCTCGTCCTACGACGGGGAGCGCGACGCCAAGCTCGACGCGATGGCGAACACCGAGGCGCGGGCGGAGTCGCCGGTCGAGCAGCTGCTGGAGCAGTGGGCCTTCGCAGATGTCGACGAGGACCTCCGCGAGCCCGGGCGGGTGCTGATCTCCCACATCGAGGACGACGGGTTCATCCGCACGCCCCTGGCGAAGATCGCCTCCGACGCCCCTGCCCCGCGGGCGGTGGGGGGGGAGAGGGAGGGGAGCGACGGACCGGGGCCGGAGGAAGGGAAGCGGGCGCTCACGGTCGAGCGCCTCGAACGGGCGTTGCTCGCGGTGCAGATGTTCCTCGACCCCCCGGGGATCGGGGCCAGGGATGTGCGCGAGTCGCTGCTCCTCCAGCTGGACGCCCTGATGGAGGAGTCGCGCGATGAGAGCGTCGAGCACGCGCGTCTGCTCATCGAGAGCCACATGGACGACCTGGTCCACAACCGGCTCCCGCGCATCGCGCAACGGACCGGGCTGACGATCGACCAGATCAACGGCGCCGTGGAGCAGATGCGCCGCCTGACGCTCCACCCCGGGCGCCGCCTGGTCAACGCCACGCCGCCGACCATCGTGCCCGACGCCATCGTCGAGCACGACGACGACGCGGACCAGTATGTCGCGTACCTCACCGACGGGCGGATCCCCAACCTGCGCCTGAACCGGGAGTACGCGCTGATGGCCCGCGACCGCGCGGTGCCGAAGAACGACCGCGACTTCATCCGCACGAACCTGAACAACGCGCAGTGGCTGATCGAGGCGGTCCGCCAGCGCCGCCAGACGCTGCTGCGCGTCATCAATGTGGTCGTGGCGGCCCAGAGGGACTTCTTCGATCAGGGGCCGCAGGCGCTGCGCCCGTTGCCCATGACCCAGGTCGCCGACCAGCTGGGCATCCATGTAGCGACGGTGTCGCGCGCCGTCGCGGGCAAGCACCTCCAGACCCCGCGGGGCGTCTTCGCGCTGCGGAAGTTCTTCTCGGGCGGCACCCAGACCGAGGGAGGCGAGGATGTCTCCTGGGAAGCCGTGCGGGCGGCGATGCAGGAAGTGGTCGACGCCGAGGACAAGAAGAAGCCCCTCTCCGACGACGCGATCGCCAAGGCGATGAAGGAGCGGGGCATCGACATCGCCCGGCGCACCGTGGCCAAGTACCGCGGCCAGTTGAACATCCCCCCCGCGCGCTTGCGCAAGGCGTTCTGAACGATGGGGTGGCATGCTTCTGCTCTGAGAAGCATGTCAGCGCTGGGAGGGGATCCATGCTGCTCGAAGCCGGGTGCCGGGGTACGACCGCAGGTCGTGCCCCGCGGCGGCGATCATGAACCACGGGGCACGCGGCGGACCGCGTACCCCGGCACCCCGCTCCCCGAGACCCCATACACGAAACCCCATACCCGATACCTGATACCCGATACCCCATACCCGACACCCGATACCCGATACCCCCCTCACCTTCCCCCCGCCAGCTCGCGCACCGCGCGATCGAATCCGCGGACCATGGTCGTTCGCGTGCCCGCGACGATGAGCGCGTAGGCGCCCGCCGCGAGGAAGGCGCCGATGATCAGCGCGATCCGGGCGGTGCGGAAGTCCTCGGCGCTCTCGACGGACTCCGCGAAGGCGCGCCCCGGCTCGATGCTCGAGAGCAACGCCGTCAGGGGGGTCGCCGCCGACAGCGCCGGACCCACCACGGCCATGACCGTCCCCGACTGCCAGGCGCACAGCCCGGCGATGCCGCCGATCAGCGCAACGACGCCCACGGTCCCGATGACCGAGCCGATCGTCCCCCGGCTGTGCAGCGACCGCCACAGCCCGACCACCACGCAGAACGCGACGAAGGCCACCGTCACCACAGGGAACACCACCGCCGCCTCGGGCAGCACGACGGGGATGTCCACCCGTTCGGTCCCGAACACCTCGGGCACCAGCACGCCCCCGGCGCGCTCCAGCCCCCCTGCGAGCGTGTACAGCCCCGCGAGCGCGACCGTGCCCATCGGCACCGCGAGCAGCGGCGCGAGGTACGAGATCAGCCCCCGGATCTTCCCGCCCAGGTACTCACCGGGCGTGATCGGGGTGGTGAGCAGCAGGTCCAGCGTCCCGTCCTCCCGCTCGCGGCTGATCGCGGTCGCGGAGGTGTTGATCGCCACCAGCACGATGACCAGCACCTCGGTGAAGCCGGTCATCAGCAGCACGAATCGGAACGAGTGATGATCCAGCCGTCCCGCGTGGTACGCGAGCAGGATCCCCAGTCCCCACAGCCCGCCCGAGCCGATGAACGCCCAGCGCAGCAGCAGTTTCGGCAGCGTCGCCTGGCGCGCCGCCGCCTCGCGCCACGCGATGGGGTTCGTCCACACGCTCCGGGGCGGGCGCGACCGCGCCCCCTGTGCGCCCAGCCCGAACACCTTGCGGTACCAGGGCACGCCCCCCGCGCCGGCCCCGATGGCCCGCACCGTGAACGCGCTGGCGAGGACCAGTGCCGCGCTGAGCCCGAACGACAGCAGGCACCACGACAGCACCGGGTCGCCGAACCACAGCCGGGCGGGCGCGGACATCGCCGCCAGCTGCACCGTGTCCGGCCCCGGGTGGCCCGTCGGGTTGAGCACCGCCCTCAGCGCCAGGAAGGGGTTCAGCGCCGTGACCGGGGTCACGCCCCCCGCGGGGTTCAGGTACGAATCCACCGCGATCGTCACCGACAAGTAGGTCACCACCGACACATAGAACGCAAAGACCGCGCGCCGGCCCGCCAGCCGGTTCACCGCCAGCGCGATGGCGATCGCCCCCACCAGCAGGGCGGCCCCCGCCGCGACCGCGTAGGACTGCAGGATCGACCGCCCCGGCACGCCCCCGAAGTACTGCGTCAACGCGAACAGCGGGAGCGACGCGAACAGCAGCGCCAGCACGAAGAACAGCCGCCCGAACAGATGGCCCAGCACCATCTGCATGGCCGTCAGGGGCGTGGTGAGCAGCACCTCCCAGGTCCGCGGGTTGGACTCCTGCGCGATCGCCCCCGCCATGAACACCGGCGCGAGCACGCAGATGAGCGCAACCTGGAGGTACGCCACGATCTCGAACGCCTGCGCGCCGTTCAGCGCCACCTTCTGGTACGACAGCTGACCGCTCTGGGGCAGCAGCAGGATCAGCAGGGCCGCGATCAGCACCGCGAGGTACGCCGAGCGGATCAGGTTGTGCCTCATCCGCCTCGACCCGCCCTGCACCAGGCGCACCGCGATCGGGTTCAGCGGCAGCAGTCGCAACAACCAACGAAGGGCGGCGGGCATGAGCGGGGGAGTGTAGAGGGGGGGGAGGTCGGGTCTCGGGTCTCGGGTCTC
>DOJA01000017.1:3978-4672 GCA_003511945.1 Phycisphaerales bacterium
GACCCCCTTGACCAAACACAAGCCGGATTCTTACAATGCCCGAACCTCGGCGTTCGCCGGGGGAATCTCCCGGCCGACCTCCCGAATGACACGGGTCCGCCGATTTCGCCCACCCCTCCCGAGGCGTCCTGCCGCGAGGAGCGGGCCCGTCGCCCGTCCGGCGGCGGATAGATCAACCTCGTTCCTCGCTCGCCCCACGGGGCCATCCGATCGCAGTCCTCCTCCAGCCGCGCACACCAGCCCTTGCAGTGATCCCAGCGTCCCGATGGCTCGACTTCCCCCCGACATCCCGACCCCACGAAGGCCATCCGACGGGGATCCAGTTCGCGTGCGCACCCACGGTTCCTGAGCGGGAACACAGTTGATCGCATCACGCCCTGGGGTGCCCCCCGGCCCCCCAGCGGCGGACGCCCGTGTCGCTCCGATGGTCAGTCCGTTACGACCGATCGTCGGCGCGCTCAGCCGCGCCGGCCGTGCGAAGGGCGGGCCTGCGTGAACGATCTCCTCATCCTCGCGGCGATGGACGGCACGGACTGGCTGATCGCCGTTGGCGCTCTGGTGGTTGGCGCCGTGGGCGGCCTCGTCGGCGTTCGGCTCCTGACCGGCCAGACACTGACCAAGGCCCGTGGCGAGGCCGACCGGCTCGTCGCCCAGGCCAAGGCCGAGGCCGCCGCGACAGCCCAGCGGGCGGAGG
>DOJA01000017.1:4750-5248 GCA_003511945.1 Phycisphaerales bacterium
GCCCGCAAGCGCATCATCGAAGAGCGGGAGAAGTTCGACAAGGAGATCCAGGGCGAGCGCGAGGCCCACCGTGAAGCCGAGCGTCGCCTGGCCAAGCGCGAGGACCTCCACGAGCGCAAGACCGAGGCCCTGGGGCTGAAGGAAGAGTCCCTCAACAAGGAGAAGGACGCCCTCAAGCAGCGGGAGCAGAAGATCGCCGCCAAGGAGGAGGAGGTCGCCGNNCCTCCAGAAGCAGGAACTGCTCCGCATCACCGACCTGACGGTGGAGCAGGCCCGCCAGCGCCTGCTCGCGATGGTCGAGGAGGATGTCCGCGACGAGTCCGCCCGTCTCGTGCGCACGATGACCGAGAGCGCCCAGCAGGAGGCCCGCGACAAGGCCCGCGAGATCACGCTCATGGCCATCCAGCGCTACGCGGGCGAGCACGCCAGCGAGGCCACTGTCCGCTCGGTGCCCATCCCCTCCGACGACCTCAAGGGGCGCATCATCGGGCGCGAGGG
>DOJA01000017.1:5424-5776 GCA_003511945.1 Phycisphaerales bacterium
CGTGCTTCGACAAGGTGCGCCAGTCGATCGCCGCCGAGTCGCTGCTGCGGCTGATCCAGGACGGGCGCATCCACCCGACCCGCATCGAGGAAGTCGTCGAGCAGGTGCGGAAGGAGATGGACGAGCGGATCATCAAGCACGGCAAGGACGCCGTCCTGCAGGCCAACCTCCGCGGGCTGCACCCCAAGGTCGTCGAGGCGATGGGGCGCCTCCAGTTCCGCACCTCCTTCGGGCAGAATGTGCTGGGGCACTCGCTGGAGGTGGCGCACCTGAGCCAGCTCATCGCCGACCAGCTGGGGCTCAACGGCGCCATCGCGCGCCGCTGCGGCTTCCTCCACGACATCGGCAAGGC
>DOJA01000017.1:5969-6232 GCA_003511945.1 Phycisphaerales bacterium
CCATCGTCATGGCCGCCGACGCCCTCAGCGGCGCCCGCCCCGGCGCGCGGCGTGAATCGCTGGAGAAGTACATCCAGCGCCTCGAGCAGCTCCAGGACATCGCGATGGAGAACGAAGGCGTCGAGGAGGCCTACGCCATCCAGGCCGGGCGCGAGGTGCGCGTCATGGTCGACGCCCGGCGCGTCAGCGACGACCACGCCTTCCTGATCGCCAAGAAGATCGCCGACCGCGTCAGCGCCGAGATGACCTTCCCGGGCGAGATC
>DOJA01000017.1:6357-6483 GCA_003511945.1 Phycisphaerales bacterium
CGCGAGCCGTCGAAGTGGCGCGATAGCGCTGAGCCAACCACGGAGACTCGGAGCCACAGAGAGAGACAAGAATGGCCGGGTCCGGACCTCCGAACCCACGCCTTCCTGTCTTCCTCCGCGCTCTCG
>DOJA01000112.1:0-7550 GCA_003511945.1 Phycisphaerales bacterium
CGGGAGAGGCGTGCGTGACCGTCTTCATCCCGTCTACGCCCACCCCGTTCACGGGCTTCACGATCACTGTGAGAGAGTCCGAGGTTATCGACTGCCAGATCCCAGTTGACGAGGCGGTCCGGTTTGTTCTGACGGGCGGCGTCCTGTTGCCGGACAAGGAGAAGCCGATATCGGCGAACGCTTCTGGCGCACCGAAGTCGCTTGGCGAGCCGAAGGCCTAAGACCCGCCTGACCGACTAGAATAGCAGGGTGGCCTGTGGCTGAGCCGAACAATCCCCTTTTCTGAAAGGGCATCGATGAGAATCGACATCATCGGTCGCGGGATCGACATTACCGGCGCGATCCGCGAGCACGCGGCGGAGAAGGCGTCGAAGTTGACGAGGTACTTCGACCACATCCAGGCGATCACGCTGAACTGCACGCGTGGGGACCACAGCGATCACGCGAGTTTCAACGTGGAGTTGATCATCGACCTGGAGCACCACAAGGACATGGTGTGCAACGCGCAGGGGGACGACCTTTATCTCGCGATCGACGGCGTTGTTCAGAAAGGCTCGCGGATGCTCGCTGAGTACAAGGACAAACTGAAGACCGAGAAGCGTTAGTCGCGCGACGGAGTATCCTGATGAAACTGATGGACATTGTCGAGCGCGGCGCGATCGTGACGGATATCCCGACCGGTGAGCGCGACGACGTGATCGGGATCCTGGTTGACGCCCTCGTTTCCTCGGGGGCGGCGTCGGGCGCGATCAGGGACGAACTGGTCAGGAAGATCATCGAGCGGGAGGAGAAGGGTTCGACCGGTTTCGGCAAGGGCGTGGCGGTTCCGCATGTGAAGCACTCCTCGGTGCGTCAGATGCGGATCGCCATCGGGCTGAGCCAGAAGGGGATCGACTTCTCGTCGATGGACCGCCAGCCGGTGTACACGGTGTTCCTGCTGCTCAGCCCGGCGGACCATCCCGAGGCGCACCTTCAGGCGATGGAGGCGGTGTTCAGCCGGCTGAGCCACGACACGTTCCGGCGTTTCCTGCGTCAGGCGACGAGCGTTGCCGACGTGGTGGACCTGATCATGGAGGCGGACGACAACAAACTCGCGCGGTGAAGCGTGAGAGGGGATGGTGAGCGGGCGTGTCGTCACGGTCGGATGTCATCGTGAAGATCGTCAATCGCCTCGGGCTGCACTCCAGGCCGGCGATGTGCTTTGTGGACGCCGCCAGCAGGTTCAAGAGCAGCGTAAAGGTCTGCCGCGACGATCACGAGGTGGACGGGAAGTCGATCATGCAGATGATGATGCTGGCGGCGACGGCGGGGACGGAGCTGCGCATCTCCGCAGAGGGGGACGACGCGGAGGCGGCGTGCAGGCGGCTCAAGCAGGTGATCGACGCGGGGTTCGACGAGGATTAGACGCCGCCGGGGGCGCTGGCGCTCCGCGTGCCTCCACATTCTGTGGCTCTGGCCGCAGGGCGAGGGCGCCCGAGAGACGGGCGCCCGCCCGGGGGCTATACTCCCGGCTCGATCGCGCCAGGACCGAACTTCAACCAAACAACAGCCAGAGGCCTCCCGTGAAGAAGGACATCCATCCCCGCTGGTACTCCAACTGCAAGGTGTACTACAACGGCGAAGTCGTCATGACCTGCGGCGCGACCGTGCCGGAGCTTCATGTCGATGTCTGGTCGGGCTCGCACCCGTTCTTCACGGGCAAGAGCACCTTCGTTGACTCCGCCGGGCGGGTCGAGAAGTTCAACCGCAAGTTCGCGGGCAACTACTTCCAGAGCAAGAAGAAGTAGCCGCCCTCATCCCCGTCCACCGTTCAGCCCGACGCGGACTTGCCGTGTCGGGCTGTTTGTTGCGCCCCCCGGAAGCCATTGGACCCCCGTTCCCGGAACCCGCTGTCCACTCCGCCATGTCTACAGCGTCCCCCGCCGTCCGCGCCAAACTCTGCGCCATCGCCGCTGAGCGCGACGACCTGGTCGTGCGCCTCGCCGATCCATCGGTCCTCGCGGATCACCGTCAGGTGCGCGACCTCTCCATCCGCAAGGCGGCGATCGATCCGGTGGCGGACGACCTCCGGCGCGCTGAGGCACTGGAGCGCGAGGCCGCCGAACTCCGCGCTGTGATCGAGGCGGGCGAGGACGCGGAGCTGGTTGGCCTCGCCCGCGAAGAGCTCCCGCGGGTCGAAGCGGCGGCCCGGGCGGCACTGGATCACGCCGTGGAGCGCCTGGTGAGCGCGGACGACGAATCCGTGGGCTCGGTCATGCTCGAGATCCGCGCGGGAGCCGGGGGCGACGAGGCCACGCTCTGGACGCGCGACCTCCTGACGATGTACGAGTCCTTCGCGAGGTCGCGCCGGTGGAGGTTTGAGGCGGTGGAACTGACGCCCGAGCCGACCGTGGGCGGGATCCGTTCAGCCATTATCTCGGTCGGGGGCGAGGGCGTGTGGGCGGACCTGGCGGGCGAAGCGGGGACGCACTGCGTGAAGCGGGTTCCAGCCACGGAGACTCAGGGGCGCGTCCACACCAGCACCGCCACGGTTGCGGTGCTGCCCGAGCCCCGCGAGGTCGAGTTTGAGGTGAACCCCGCCGATGTGACCGAGCATGTCACCACCTCCCAAGGCCCGGGCGGCCAGAATGTGAACAAGGTGGCCACCGCGGTTCACCTGATCCACAAGCCGACGGGCGTCGAGGTTCGCATGCAGGAGACCAAGAGCCAGCAGCAGAACCGCGAGCGGGCCTGGCGTCTGCTCCGCGCCCGGCTGTACGAGCGCGAGCTCGCCAGGCGCCGCGCGGAGGAGTCCGCCGCCCGGCTGGCGCAGATCGGTTCGGGCGAGCGCAGCGAACGCATCCGCACCTACCGCTACAAGGACAACATCGCGGTCGACCACCGGCTGGAGCGGTCGTTCGGGCTGGACGCTGTCCTGCGGGGGGACCCCGACGGTGGGCTGGGCGCCCTGATCGGCGCGCTGCGCGAGCGGGAGACCGCGCGGCGCATCGAGGCGCTGTAGGGCAATCTGATGGACCCAGTGCTCGACCTTGCCGTCATCGGCGCCGGGGCCGCGGGGTTGATGGCCGCCATCTCCGGCGCGCGGGCCGCCCGCGAGAGCGGTCGCTCCATCCGGGTCGTGGCCCTCGACGGCGCCCGCACCCTGGGCGCCAAGATCCTCGTCGCGGGGGGCGGGCGGTGCAATGTGACGCACCACGCCGTCGACGAGTCCGCCTACGCCGGCTCAACGCCCGGCGCGATCAGGAAGGTGCTTCGCGCGTTCGATGTCGCCCGCACCGTGGCCTTCTTCCGCGAGCTCGGCGTCGAACTCAAGCGCGAGGAGACGGGCAAGCTCTTTCCCGTCACCGACGACGCGCGGACCGTTCTGGACGCCCTCCTCCGCGAGTGCCGACGGCTGGGGATCGAGGTCCGCTATCCCTGGCGGGTCGGATCGGTTCGCGCCGAGGGCGATCGATTCGTCATCGAGTCTGCGTCCGGGGCCGATCCTGTCCGCGCCCGCCGAGTTGTTCTCGCCACCGGCGGCAGGTCTCTCCCCAGGTCCGGCTCCGACGGCCACGGCTACGCGATCGCCCGCGCCCTCGGTCACAGCACGACAGAACGGATCCTCCCCGCGCTCGTGCCGCTCGTCGTGCGCGACGGCCACTTCGTCCGCTCGCTGAGCGGCGTGACCCTCCCCGCGACCGTCGAGGTCCGGAGCGCCACGGGCAAGCGGCTCGCGGCGTTCACGAACTCGACCCTCTGCACCCACTTCGGCCTCAGCGGCCCGAGCGTCCTGGACGCCAGCCGCTACTACCTCCACGCGCGGCTCGACGACCCCGGCGCCGCCCTCGTCATCAACTGGCTCCCGGGCGAGTCGTTCGAGTCCATCGACGCGGTTCTGCAGAATCTCGGCCCGCGCACCGTGCTGGGCGTGCTGCGCGATCGCCTTCCGGAGCGCCTTGCGCGGGCGCTGTGCGAGAGCGCGGGCGTGGATCCCTCGACCAGGGGCGCGTCGCTGGCGCGCGGGCCCCGGCGGGCCCTCGCGCACGGCGTCACCGGCTGCGTCATCCCGATCGACTCCGACCGCGGGTACACCTACGCCGAGGTCACCGCGGGGGGCGTCCCCCTGGACGAACTGGACCTTGCGACGATGGAGAGCCGCGTCCGCCCCGGGCTGCATCTTGCGGGGGAGATCTGCGATGTCGACGGGCGCATCGGCGGGTTCAACTTCCAGTGGGCGTGGGCCGGCGGGTTTGTGGCTGGGCGGGGGGCTGCCGCGCCATCGCCGGCGGGCTGAGCCGTTCACTTCTTCTTGCGCTTCCCGTTCCTGCCCCCCGGGGGGGGCGGGTGCGAATCGCCGTTGGGGGCATGGAAGATGAGCGAGGAGACCAAGAGCAGGTCGAGAATCTCAAACGCACCGTTCTCCTTGCTCACGAACACACTGCGTCCGTCCTGGGCCAGAGCCATGAACTCCGGGTGGCGGACCTCGTACTCATAATCGTCCGCGGTGCGCAGGCGGAAGGCCCTGAAGGGCCGGCGGGTGAGGGCCTCGCGGACCTGGTTGATGTTCATGGCGGCTCCGATTGGTGCGCGGCTTCGATCGGTCGCACAGGTCACAACTCGGCTCTTGGCGAGCGCTCGATCACTTCTTCTTCCGCTTCCCGTTCGTGCCCCCCGCCGGGGGGGACGGGTGAGAATCTCCGTTTGAAGAGCCCGTCGAGTATCCCAGCGACACCACCAGCATCGGGTCGATATGGTCAACCCACCCCCCCGGCTCCGCGCTGTAGAGGGTCATCTCCCGCCCGTCGGGCGCGAACGCCAGGAACTCGGGGTGCTCGACGCGGAACTCCCGCCCGTCCGCCGTGCGCATTACAAACGCGCGGAACGGGCGCAAGCCGTAGGCCTTCTTGATGTCGTCAACACGCATGTCAGGATTCTACCCCAGTTGACCCGCGCGACGCTTGGGCCATACTTCTCGTGCGCGTTCATGCCAATCATGCGAACGAGGGAGCCCGCGAGATGGAACCCAGGCGATTCGACATCGTCGTCCGCGAGCACGCCACGGGCCGGCTCCTGGCCAAGCGGGTCGTCGCCGACTCGCTGGTGAGTGCTGCAGAGCAGGGCACTCCTGTGGGAGAGGTCATCGAAGTCGTTCGGGCGATGCGGCTCACCTTCTGGCGTGTCGCGGGAATAGCGATGTCCATTGCTGTTGCGGGAATTGCATTCGGCGCGCTCTTTTATGGCTTCGGTCCATCGCGCGCACCAACTTCAAGTAGCCCGCCCGCGTGGATGTACGCTGCATTCGTACTCTGGTGTGTCGCCGTCACGGTGGGAGCCGTCGTCTGGCACCGCCGCAAGGTGCACCGGGAAGACGGCTTTGTGCCGCAACCGGAGCGGCAGTGGCAGGTCATCCTCGGATTTGCTCTGTGTGCTTGGTTTGCGCTTGTCGGTGGCCTCGTCCAGTTCGCGATGGACGAGGGCGGCATCAGATGGCTGGCCTTTGCGCTGATGGCGTCCATGATCATGTCGACGATCATGGAGCGCCATTTCCGCCAGTCGGATCCTCTGCTCTAATCGGTCCCCGTGCCCCCCACCCTCCTCTGCGTTCCGATCATGGTCGATGACCCCGGCGCGGCGCTCGGCGACGCCGCCCTCGCGCGTGACCTGGGCGCGGACCTCGTCGAGTTCCGCGTCGACCGGCTCTTCCAGGGCGAGGGGGATGCGGACGGGCTCGCAGCCGCCCTGCGGCTGTGCCGGGAGTCGCCCCTGCCCTGCATCGTCACCTGCCGGGCTGCCGCCGAGGGTGGGGAGTACGACGGCGAAGACGCCGCCCGCATCGCGCTGTACGAGCGGCTCGGCGCCGCCGACCCCGCGCGCGACGAGCACCCGCCCCGATATGTGGACCTCGAGTTCGCCACCTATTCCCGCTCGGCCAACCTGCGCCAGAAGGTCCACCTGGGCGTCGATCACCCGGGGCAGCAGCGCGATGTGGCCACCGGGCTCATCCTCTCGACCCACGACTTCACCGGGCGTCCCGCGAACCTGTCGCGGCTCGTCGCCTCCATGCAGGGCGAGCCGGCGCCCAGCGTGCTGAAGTTCGCGTGGAAGGCCCGCTCCCTGCGCGACAACCTGGAAGCGTTCGAGCTGCTCCGCGAGCGCGACCGGCCCACGATCGCCCTCGCCATGGGGGAGTTCGGGCTCATGTCCCGCGTGCTGGCGCCCAAGTTCGGCGGGTTCCTCACCTTCGCCTCGCTGCGCGATTCCTCGACCACCGCGCCGGGTCAGCCGACCGTGCGCGAACTCCTCGGGCGCTACCGGTTCCGCGCCATCGGCCCCGCGACGCGCGTGTTCGGCGTCATCGGCTGGCCGGTTGCTCACTCCATCTCGCCCCATGTCCACAACGCCGGTTTCGAAGCGATCGGCTTCGATGGCGTCTACCTCCCCATGCCCGTCGCTGAGGGGTGGGAGTCGTTCAAGGCGACCCTGCTCTCGCTCCTGGACGCCCGCTGGCTCGACCTCCGCGGCGTGAGCGTGACGATCCCGCACAAGAAGAACCTGCTCCGGCTGGCGCGCGAGGACCGCACGCGTCGCTGGGTCATCGACCCCCTCGCCGATCGCGCGGGGGCGGCCAACACGGTCGTCGTGAACGACGATGGCTCGTGCGCGGTGCTCAACACCGACATCGGCGGCATCCTTGTCCCAGCGCTCGGGGCGTTCGGCGGCGGGCCGGGTGCGCTCCGCGAGAAGCGGGCGCTCATCCTCGGCGCGGGGGGCGCGGCCCGCGCTGCGGGGGTCGCGCTTGCGGGGGCCGGCGCGCGGGTCTCGATCACCGCCCGCGACGCCGCCAGGGCGGGCGAGCTCGTCGAACAGTTGAAGGAATCGCAAAGAAGCGGTGAGAAGATCGGTCCGGTCCCCTGGGAAGGCCGCTGTGCCGAGAGGGCCGACCTGGTGGTCAACTGCACCCCGATCGGCATGAGCGGGGGTGCTCAGCCGCAGGAGCAGCCGGCGGACGCGGCCCTGATCGCCCGCGCGAGCCCGTCGGGCGTGCTGTTCGACACGGTCTACAACCCCTCGCTGACCCCTTGGTTGCGGGCCGGGGCCGCGGCGGGTCTGCGCACTGTGGGGGGTCTGGAGATGTTTGTCACCCAGGCGGCGGCCCAGTTTGAAGCGTGGACCAGCGCTCCCGCCCCTGTCACCCTGTTCAGGCGGGCCGCGGGGGAAACACTGGGCTTGACAGGCCCGTAGAGTAGTGAGCGATGGTCCGCAGGCCGGTTCTGTATCCTCGGCTGCACCCGTGGTACATCGTCGTCGCGACGGCGGATGTCCTGCTCACCTGGGTCATCCTGAGCGCGTTCAGCGGGATCGAACTCAACCCCATCGCGGCCCGGGTCATCGACTCCCACGGCATGCCCGGCGCGACCTTCCTGAAGTTTGCGACCGTGATGTTCGTGATGTGGGTGTCGGAGTTCGTGGGCCACCACCGCGACCGGGCCGGTCGACGCCTCCTGTGGGTCGCGCTGATCCTCAACTGCGTCCCGGTGACTGTGAGCGTCGCGCAGATCGCGGCGGCG